>DAIRDI010000001.1:0-33848 GCA_036796235.1 Candidatus Competibacteraceae bacterium
CAAATCCAGCGGACATTTCGTTCATGAGATCCTCCGATACGAGATCGGTAATGGCGCCAAACAACAATTAAAATAATCGCAATAAAATAATAACAAAAAATGCTGCATCGCGCCATCCGAATCTGGGTTGGAGCTATGCTGAGGCGCTCCAGGGGATCCGCCGCGCGGCAATCGAGTCGGCGGTTGCGGTTTCGCCCCACAAAGACCATAGCTTTAATGATACAATGCCCGAACTGGCTCGCCAGATATCCACAATTCTTGTCATTGCACCGGTTTTCCACAACCAGGGACAAACATCATGGCAATCGGTACGACCATCACTGAATTCATCATCGAAGAACAACGGCGCATCAAGGGCGTGTCGGGCGATTTCACCGCCTTGGTCAACGACATCGTAATCGCTTGCAAGGCCATTGCCAGCGCCGTCCGCTACGGTAGCCTGGTAGGCGTTCTGGGCGCCGCCGACACCGAGAATATCCAGGGGGAGACCCAGAAAAAGCTGGATATCATCTCCAACGATCTGTTCATCACGCGCAACGAATGGGCGGGTCACGTGGGCGCCATGGCGTCCGAGGAGATGGAGGATATTTATCATCTGCCGGCCCAGTATCCGCGCGGCAAGTATCTGTTGGTGTTCGATCCGCTGGACGGCTCGACCAATACCGATGTCAACGGGCCGGTTGGAACCATCTTCTCGATCATGCGCCGCCCCGAAGGCGCGACCGGCGAACCGACCGCGAACGACTTCCTGCAATCGGGCGACCGACAGGTCTGCGCGGGTTACGCCCTGTACGGACCCTCTTCGATGATGGTGTTGACCACCGGCCACGGCGTCAACGGCTTTACCCTGGACCCACGGATCGGTGAATTCATCCTGACCAACCCCAACATGCAAGTCCCTGCGGATACCGAGGAATTTTCCATCAACACCGCTCATACCCGGTTCTGGGATCCGCCGGTTCGCCGCTACATCGATGAGTGCCTGGCTGGCAAGGATGGCCCGCGGCGCAAGGACTTCAACATGCGCTGGGCAGGGGCGATGATCGCCGACGTCCACCGGGTGCTAACCCGCGGCGGCGTGTTCCTGTATCCGCTCGACCGCAACCTTCGCGCCAAGCGCCAGGAGGGCAAGCTGCGCCTGCTCTATGAAGCCAATCCGATGAGCTTTATCATCGAGCAGGCCGGCGGGCTGGCCACCACTGGCGTCCAACGGATCACGGAGCTCCAACCAACCGGTCTGCACCAACGCTGTCCGGTGATCCTGGGCTCCAGAAACGAGGTCGAGCGTCTGATTTCCTATCATCTCGACGCTCGATAATCCCGTAATAACCTATCCTACCCCGCACCACCATCCCGTCACGCATGCCGGCGTAGCACTCCGGTTCCGCGACGGGGCCCTCCAATTCGTAGGCGAAGCGCGAGAAAAAGGCGGTCTCCGTTTCGCCTCTTTCCTGTAACTGTCGTAAACTCTCCTTTGACAGTGCGACCTCGCACCTGCGCTGGGCGATCGGTTATCCAGCAATATCCGAACTGCGGGAAAATTCTCCATGGCATCCAAGACCTCCTTCCCTGAACCCTTGGCCGGCAAACTCCGGCGCATCGAGGATCTCGCCGAAAAACTGGTTTACATCAAGTGGAGCCGGGAGTTCTTCGTGCTGCTCCAACGCTCGGCGCAGGATATCCTGAACTTGGCGAGCCCGCGGCCGGAGTACCACAAAATCGCGGTGCTGGCCGAACGCTTGCAGCAGCAGATTGGGGAATGTCTGGAGAAAAGCGAATTGCCCCGAGGATCGGAACGGGAACGGCTCATCGCCGTCGCGGATGCGTTGTGCCGGGCGACGCCCAATGCCGAGGACGACGGCCGCGACCCCGTCGCCCCAGAATCGCGCCGATCGATCACGACCCTCACCATTCCTCTGTTTTCGAAGTGGGACCAAGGCGAGCGGACGCCGCCCAATTCGGGCGAAAAAACCGCCAAGTCGTTTCCCTTGTGGCTGATCGCGCCGGAGACCGCGCAGATCCTGGGGCGCAAGCTCGAACAGCGCGGCGGTTTCGAAATCCTGATGCGCGCCAGCCTGAACGAAGTCCGCCTCGCCTTGGCCCAGTCCCAGCAACCCGCCGCCCTGATCATCGATTTGGACCATGTCAGCGACAGCCAGACGACCTTGCAACAGATCGGGAGCTTGCGGCAACTGCTGGCTCCGGAAATTCCGCTGTTCTTTCTGGCCGATCGCGGCGACATCACCGCCCGGCTCGATGCGGTGGAGGCCGGCGCCGCCGGCTACTTCATCAAACCGGTGGATATCCCCCTGCTGCTGGAAGCACTGGACGAAAGAGTCCTGAAAACCCAGGATCACCGGATTCTGCTCGTCGAAGATTCCCTGCCCGCCGCCCGCGAGGCTGCCCGCTGGCTGGAGAGCCGCGGCATGGCGACCCAGGTGCTGGCTCAACCTCTGCAAATCCTGCAAGCGCTCTACAACTTCCAGCCCAGCCTGCTGATCCTGAGCTTGGACCTGAAGGAAACCGACGGCCTCACCCTGGCCCGGGCGATCCAGCAGCACGAGCTGTTCCGGGAGCTGCCGCTGATTCTGTTGTCCGCGCAAACCGATATCGGCCAACGGCTATCCGCCGCCGGCTTGGGCGGCGAGGCGTTGCTGGGCAAGCCCCTGAACCCGGAACTGCTGTTCGCGGCGCTCGCCAAACGGCTGCGTCAGGGACATGGGTTGTACCGTAAACTCAGTCAGATCAGCAACCGCGATACGGTGAGCGATCTGTACAACCGCCCTTATTTCCTCGCGCATCTGGAACGGGTGCTGGTCGCCACCGCCGCCAACGCCCAACCGGTGGCGATCATGCTAATCGCGCTGGATAACCTGCGCGGTATTGAGAACAGCGACGTGGCCGCCGCCGACGAGGTCGTCGAACAAGCCGCCAAACGCTTGAAAGCCACATTAGGAGCCGACCCGATCGCGGCCCGTTTCGGCGACGCCGTTTTCACCGTGCTGCTGAGCTTCGCCAACCAGGACGCGCTGCTCGCCACCGCGCGCGCCTTGCAAGAGAGTTTGGAAGCGCAGCCCTACGCCTTGGCCAGCGGCGACTTCAAGCTGCGCGCCAGCATCGGCATCAGCATCGCCAGTCCGACCGTGAACGAGGCTTCCATGCTGATCCAGCAAGCCGATCTGGCCTGTGGGATGGCCCGCGACAGCAAGGACACGCGGATTTATGTCCATCGCGGTCAAAGCGGCGAGCAGGACACGGACGCCATCGGGCAGCGCCGCTTGCTGGAAGAAATTCGCGAAGCCGTGCAACAGCAACGTATGAACCTGCTGTTCCAACCGGTCGTCAGCTTGCGCGGCGACACCACGGAACGGTATGAAGTGCTGTTGCGGATGCGCAATCTCGAAGGCTGGGAGTTGTTGCCGGAAACCGTGTTCGGCCTGGTCAAGCGCCACCGGATCGGCATGGTGCTCGATCGGTGGGTCATCGCCCACTCGATTCGGGTGCTGCGGGAACGCCAGATCCGCGGACACTCGGTGATTCTGTTCATCAATATTTCCCCGACCATCCTGCAAGACGAGGAACTGTTGAACTGGCTGCGCAGCGGCCTGCAAAAAACCGGCGTGCCGGCCGCCAAGCTGGTGTTTGAAATGACGGAAACCACCGCCGAATTGAACCGGCAGGGGCTGCTCCCGTTCCTGCGCCAGATCAAGGACCTGGGCTGCGGCATCTCGCTGGATCATTTCAGTGGTCACGAGCGCGCCCAAGCGTTGGTTCAGCTGCTGCAAGTCGATTATGTCAAGCTGGACCCTCGCTTTACCCAGGACTTGCTCAACGACAAGGAGCGCCAACGACAGCTTGGCGAGACGGTGCATGCCCTAGCCACCTTGGGCGTGACCACCATCGTCACTGGCGTCGAAGACGCGGCCATCCTGCCGGCGCTGTGGGCCTGTGGCATCGATTACGTGCAAGGTTTCCTGCTGCAACGGCCCCATACCGATATGAGCTACGACTTCGCGCACATGGTGCTGTGACTGCTGGCCATGCGGATCGACGCGGCGGCCGGATTGCTGGAAGGGGTGCGATACCAACCTTCGCCCAACTGCGACGACCGGCCGCCCGGCCTGGAGGTGGATTTAATCGTGATCCACGGGATCAGCCTGCCGCCCGGCGAGTTCGGCGGGCCGTGGATCGACGCGCTGTTCACCAACCGGCTCGATCCCGCCGCGCATCCCTATTTCCAGGGCATCGCGGGCCTGCGGGTTTCAGCGCATCTGTTGGTCCGCCGGGATGGCGAACTGGTGCAGTACGCGCCGTTCCAGCGGCGGGCTTGGCATGCCGGCGAATCGGTTTACGCCGGCCGGCCCCGCTGCAACGATTTCAGCGTGGGCATCGAACTGGAAGGCGCCGATCACCTGCCTTACGACGATCGCCAGTACCCACGGTTGGCCGCGGTCATCCGGGCGTTGCGCCACGCCTACCCCGCCATCACGCGCGAGCGGTTGACCGGTCATTCCGACATCGCGCCGGGCCGGAAGACCGATCCAGGACTGGCGTTCGACTGGGACCGACTACACCGGTTGTTGGGTGAAATCGGCTGATCCCGGGCCGGGGGATTCGGAATCATCGAGAACGTCCGAAACATTCAGAGCGTCCAGTATTGCAAGCGCTTCGGGCGGCAATTCTCGCGTTATCCAGTCCGCCGACTCCGCATCGATCAGCTCCGGCGGTTCTCGCCCGCCCAACAGGTCCGCCACCTGTTCCACCCAGGCCGCGATCAACTCGGCCGCCGGACGCGCTTCGCACAGATGACAGCCTTGACCCGCCCACAAGGGCATGAAATCGGTTAGACCCTGCTCGGCCGCCGCCTGGCGCAGATCCTGAGTCAGAAACAGTTGCAGCGGAAAACCCGGGAGATCGGCTTCGTGCGCGCGCAACTCATCGCTCAGCCGGTTACGCAGCACGCGGCCGTGGCGGCCGGTGAAGACCCGGCTTAGCGTGGTGGCGATTTCGCTGCCCTGCCGCAGCAAGTCCTTATAGGCCGGATGCGCGCCGCTTTCCGGAGTCGCGAGAAAAGCCGTGCCCATCTGCACGCCGGCCGCACCCAGCATGCGGGCGGCGGCGATGCCGCGCCCGTCCATGATGCCGCCGGCGGCGATGATAGGTACTTTGATGTGCTTGGCCAACAGCGGCACCAGAGTCAAGGTGCCGACCAAGCCCTGTTCCGGATGGCCGACGAAGGTGCCGCGATGGCCGCCGGCCTCGGCGCCCTGAGCGATGATAAAATCCACGCCGCTCTCTTCCAGCACGATGGCTTCCAGCAGGTGGGTGGCCGTACCCAGGGTCGCGATCCCCGCTTCCCGCAGCATTTCCAGATACACCGGGTCCGGCGCCCCAAAAATGAAGCTCACCGCCGCTACTCCAGCTTCCAGCACCACGTCCAGCTGCTGTTCGAATTCCGGGAGGTCAGGAGGTGGTCCGGGTGGGTCGGGCGGCAGGCCCAAGGCCGAGCGGTAGGGGGCCAGCAATTCGCGGGCGCGGGCGATGCGGGCTAGATCGATTTTGGCCGGACCAACAGCCGCGAGGTTGACGGCAAACGGACGGTCGGTGAGCGCGCGCAGTTCGGCGATCGCCAGCCGTAACGCTTCCGGTTGCAGTTCGCCACCCGCCAGCACCCCCAAACCACCGGCATCGGACACCGCCGCCACCAGGTGCGGCGTCCCGGGACCACCCGCCATGGGCGCCTGGATAATCGGATAACGGACCCCGAGGCGTTCGGTGAACGCGGTGTGGGACCACTGTGGGTCGTTAGCCAATGGCGTTGAACGACTGGCGGTTCTCTGCGGATCATGCATGATTGCTACTCCATTGATGGCGATCGTCACCACTGAACTCGGTGAATGCGGATTTCCCGCAGCCATTTTTTGTGACGGTAAGACCGTTGGGATTTTCGGGGCGAAAGATGGAGAAAACAACCTCAGGATCTCTATTGTTGGTCGCCCGCTCCCGGCGCGGACCGACGCAGCCGCCGCAGATCGGCGGGCACGTCCACATCCCAGCCGGACGGCAATTCAGCCCAGTCCACGCCCGCCCGCGCGAACCGGCGACGAGTGGCCCCCAGCACGGTTTCCGTTCCCCAGGCAATGCCCCGAAAGATCTCCGGGCAGGGTTGGCTTAGGCCGACCAACACGTAACCGCCATCCGCCGCCGGCCCCAACACCGCCGCACGGCCAGCAGCCAGATATTCGAACGCGGCGCGCAATTCCTCCGCGCCCAGCGATGCGCCATCACCGCCGATCAGCACGGCCGGATGACCGTCGGCCAACGTCCGGTGCAAGGCCCGATTCATGCGCTGGCCCAGATCGCCCGTCCCCTGTGGGCGCAACCGCACACCGTATTGGCGCCGGCAAGCGTTGAAGAAACCGTGGCGGGTATCTGGCGCGCACCATAATTCGACCGGACCCAGGCGGGCCGCGCGGGCAATGTGCAGCGTTCGCCGCAAGAGTTGCTGGTATAGCAGCGCCGCGCCGCGCGCGCCCAACTGTCCGGCCAGGCGGGTCTTGACCTGCCCGGGAATCGGCGCTTTGGCGAAGACCAGCAGGCGGGCGGTGGGGAAGGCGTAGGTGTCGTTCACGAGCGGTAGTAAATCCGGGCCAGCCGAGCGGGATCGGCGCCGAAGAAGTAGGCCAGACGCAGCCACCACATTAACAGAATCGTGCGGAGAATCCCGTCCTGCTCCCAGCGTCGGCTGGAGGTGCGCAATCGCTGGCGCAGGCGGATGGGCCAGCCGTGCCGCCGCAACCGTCGGCTGAAAGCGATATCCTCCATCAGGGCGATGGCGGGAAAACCGTCTACCCGCTCGAAAGCTTCGCGGCGCACAAAGATACCCTGGTCGCCGGTGGCGATGCCAGTCAGACCGGAGCGGAAGTTCATCAGGGTTTCCACCACGCGCAGGAGCGGATGGCGACCGGACAGGCGCACATCGAAGCGACCCCAGTGGTGATTCGGATTCGCCAGCGCGGCGCGAATCCGTTCGGTGGCATTCTCTGGCGGCGTACTGTCGGCATGCAGGAACCAGAGAATCTCGCCGCTGGCCCGCCGGGCGCCGGCGTTCATCTGCATGGCCCGTCCCTTGGGACCGGTGATGACTTGATCCGCCAACGGTTCGGCCAGCGGCACGGTTCGGTCGTTGCTGCCGCCGTCCACCACGATCAGCTCGCAATCCGCTCCACGTTGCGGCTGCAAGTCTTGCAGACACCGGGCGACCTGCGCTTCCTCGTTCAGAACGGGCAGAACGATGCTGATGCGGGACATGATTTTCGGGCGCGCGGGTCTGGTCAATGATGAGCGGGAATTGTATGATAGCGCTTCTAAATCATGCGTGGGGCGGTAGCTCAGTTGGGAGAGCGTCGCGTTCGCAATGCGAAGGTCGAGGGTTCGATCCCCTTCCGCTCCACCAACCCAACATCCAGGCAGATCCAGCAGCATCCGAAAGCCCGCCTCACCGCGGGCTTTTTCTTTGGCGCCGACCGGGACCAGCGACAACGCCACGCGCTGATCCTGCTGGACGTGGCGATTGAACGCCCGAATGGCTTGAGTGGCGGTGTCCTGATGCTCTGGATCGGCCTCGGCGCCATCCCAGAGCGTGTTGTCGATCATGACGAGTCCGCCGGGGCGCAGCAGGTCGAGACAGCGTTCGTAGTAAGCCAGGTAGCCGGTCTTGCCGACATCGATAAAGGC
Source organism: Candidatus Competibacteraceae bacterium (assembly GCA_036796235.1). Classification (GTDB taxonomy): domain Bacteria; phylum Pseudomonadota; class Gammaproteobacteria; order Competibacterales; family Competibacteraceae; genus REEE01. The sequence continues at coordinate 7,738 of DAIRDI010000001.1, forward strand.
CAGATCGGTCGAGGCCGATGGATCGATTGGACATGGCTCGAGGGTAGTTTTTTGCGATGGTGTCAATGGCCACGCGACCGCGCGACCCGAGGGACTTACAACCGGCTCAACAGCTCGGCCTTCTTGGCGGCGAACTCTTCTTCGCTGAGGATGCCTTTGGCGCGCAGCTCGGCGAGCCTCTCGATGAGAGCAAAGACATCGACGCCGCCACCGCTTGGCGATGCGGGCGGGGCGGAGACTGGTGGAGCCGACGGGGATTCCGCGGCGACCGGTACCCCATTCGCCGATAGAACCGGCAGGCTGGCCACGTCCACCAGACCGTACTGGCTGGAAAACGCGAGCGATCCACCATGGGACTGTTGCTGCGAGAAACCGCTGATCTGGTGATCGAGAGTGTCGTAGATCGTGACCCGGCCACCGAGTTTGATCGCCAGACGCCGGGCCTGCGCGAAGTAGGCGTAACGCGCGCCGTTCTGCGCGCCGGTGCTGGTGGGCCAGCGCAAGTCCGCACCCCACCAGTCGCCGGAGCTTCCAGGGGCCGGTGGCGCGAACAGGCTGACCGGCCCGACCGGTCCCGCCCCATCCTGCTGTTGTTGGCCCCCGCCGTAACCGCCCCCCTGTTGCTGACCGTAGCCACCTTGCTGCTGGCCACCCCCATAACCGCTCTGCTGCTGGCCATGATCGTCCGGTTGCTGGCCGCCCTGACTCTGCGACTGGAAACTGCCGCCGCGCACCAGGTCGGGCTGACTCGCCACCAGGTTGGCCAGGTCGTGACACAGTCCATCGACCCGTCCCTTCAGCGCATGATTGAACATATCGGACAGCATGAGCATACCGCCCTGCATCCATTGGCCGGAGCCGCCGAATTCAGGGTGATTGAACTGGGCCATGCCGCCGTTACCGTTGATGACGGCGTCCAGCATGCTCGTGACGGCGTCCGGGCTGAAACCGTACCGTTGGGCCAGGTCGTTGATCGCCTGCTGGCCGGCGGGAGTGAGAGGTCGCATGGTAGGTATCGCTGTTGATCTGGCGAGGATGACGATGGCGCTCGGTCGCCTTCAGATTAGCGGCTCGTCCGCGACGAGCAAGCCGTCCTCGTCGGCATAGAGAAAAGCGCCCGGCACGAAATTCACGCCGGCGAAGCGCACCAGGATATCCCGCTCGCCGACGCCGCGCTTGACGCTCTTGAGCGGATGCACGCCCAAGGCCTTGACGCCGATGCCCAGCTCGGCGACGGCGGTGGAATCGCGGATGCAGCCGTTCACCACCACGCCGGCCCAGTCGTTCTCCTCGGCCAGTTCGGCGAGCTGGTCGCCCAGCAACGCGCAGCGCATCGACCCGCCGCCGTCCACCACCAACACCCGGCCGTCGCCCGGCTCTTCGAGGGCGGCGCGGACCAGGGAATTATCCTCAAACACCTTCAGAGTCGTGATGGGTCCGGAAAACATCACTTCTCCGCCGTAATCACCGAACACCGGTTCGGCGATTTGCAAACGATCGGAAAACTCATCACATAGATCAGTCGTCTTGAAGTCCATCGGGGTCACTCTCGCGGATTGTCGAATACGGGTTCGGGCAGTCTAGCACAGTTGGCCACGGCCTCAGCGGCTGGTGATTTTCAGCTCGATGCGCCGGTTGCGGCGGTACGCTTCGGGGGTGTTGTTCGGGTCGATGGGATGATATTCCGCCATGCCGACCGCAGCCAGCCGCTCCGGCGGGACGCCTTGCAGGATCAGATAATTCACCACCTCCTGCGCTCGCGCCGTGGACAGTTCCCAGTTGGAGGGGAACCGGCCGCCGCGGATGGGCGCCCGGTCGGTATGGCCCTGCACCTCGATAATGACCGGCAAATCCGGCGGCAGTTGGGTCGCCAACTGCCGGTAGACGGCGGCGAACTTGTCCAGATCGCCGCGCCCGTTCGCCGACAGCGTCGCTTCACCGGAACCGAATAGGACCTCGGACTGAAACACAAACCGGTCGCCGACCACGACGATGTCGGGGTTGCCGGCGAACACCTCGCGCAGGCGGCCAAAAAAGTCGCTGGCGTATTTTTCCAGTTCCTCGACCCGCTCCAACAGCTTTTTCTTCAAGGCGCTGTCCAGCGCCTCAATTCGGTCCTTTTGCTCGACGATGACCGTATCGCGTCGGGCCAATTCTTCCTCGCTGACCGCCAGCGCCCGGTTGAGCCGTTCCAGTTCCGCCGCCAGTCGCTCGGTCCGGGCGCTCAGCAGCGCCGCCTGTTCATGGACGCTGGTGAGGGTCTGTTCGGTCTTGCTCTTGTCGGCGCTCAGGGCCGCATGCGCCATGCGCGCCGCCACCAGTTCATTCCGCAACTGCGCCAGCAGGGCATCCCGTTCGCCGGCCGTGGTTTCCAGACCCTGAACTTGGCCGCGCAGCAGCGCCGCTTCCCGTTCGGCGTCGCCGGCCAAGCCCTCCAGATGCGCGACGATCCGCTGGAGTTGACCGATAGCGGTTTCCTTACCCAGGATTTCGCGGCCGATCAGCACTTCGGTGATGACAAAGACCGTGATCAAAAAAATCAGCACCATCACCAAGCCGCCCAAGGCGTCGGTGAAGGCGGGCCAGATGTTGAATTCGCCGAACGAATCACGCCGGCGGGGCATGGTCGTCGCCGTCCGGGTTTAAGTCCGACCGCTGCGCCAGCAGTCGGGCGATGATCCGCAGCTCGTGCCGCAGATCGGCGGTGCGGTCGCTCTCGATATGTTGCAGGGTCGCCCGCAGCGATTCGATCTGTTCGCCCAGGTTCGCCACCTGCTCCGCAACCCGGGTGATGCCTTCACCCCGGTTGGCCAGATATTCGGTGGACGCCGCCACCCGCTCCAGCCGATCCACCGTGGATTGTAGGAGAGCGGCCAGATGCCGGGGAGAAATCGTTTCGGTCTGAGCGGTGACCGTGACCACCGGCTGCCACAGCGGGACCAAATCGCTGACCACCAACGCTTCCAGTTGGGCGTGATGATGGTTTTGGGCGTGGAACAGTTGCAGCTCCAGAAAGCCCAGCGCCAGCGCGCCCAGCAACCCGAACAGCGAGGCCGAAAACGCGGTGCCCATGCCGCCCAGCGGCGCGGCCAGACGATCCTTGAACTCGCCGATCAGGGCCATGGTATCGGTCGCCTGGTCGGTGGACAGACCGCCGATGACATCGCGCACGCCGGCGATGGTCAACAACAGGCCATAAAAAGTGCCGATCAGGCCGAGCAGCACCAGCGCCCCGACCAGATAGCGCACCAGCGCCCGCTGATCGTCGCCGCGCGTGGCCAGCGAATCCAGGAGATACGGCAGAGTGGCGGTGGCGTCGCCATGCTCGATGACTCGGTGGACCTTTTGCAAGAACTCACGCACGCCGTACCGCTCGTTACCGAGCAGCAGTTCGTCGGCTTGGCGGAGCGGCAGTTCGCGGCGGCGGGCCTTGAGGGCGACCTCTCCCGCCTGCCCGGCGGCGCGGGTATCGAGCAGGGCGCCGATCAGCGCCTTGAGGGTGTAAGCCACTCCCAACAGAAAGGCGACGCCGATGGTCCCGTTCAGATAGGGATTGGTCAGGAAGGCTTTGGTAAGGGGTTCCTGAAAGGCCGCGCCCAGCGCCGCCATGGCGGCCAGAAACAGCAGGGAACGTAGCAGATAGCTTCCGGCGCCCCGGACGGAGCGTCGGTCGGGCATGAGGGTGGGCATGAGCGTGATGGATTCGGAAAAGAGTTACGCCAGTTGGAGGTTTTGGCCCCAGCCGCCCTCGAACGCCAGGCTGTCCAGCGACTTGCGTTCTCGTGGGGCCAGTTCGCGTTCGCGCAGCGACTCCGGCAAGACATCGATTGGCCCCGGATGACCGACCGCGATCATCGCCATGCAGGCGTGGTCGGCGGGGATCGCGAACGTCGCTCTGGCTTTTTCGGGATCGAAGCCGCCCATCTGGTGGGCGACCAGACCGAGGGCGGCGGCTTGCAGGCAGAGATTTTCGCTGGCCGCGCCGGTATCGTGCTGCGCCCAACGGTTCGGCTGGTTGTTGTGACCGAAGTTCGGCGTCGCCACCGACAGCAGCAGCACCGGCGCGTTGTGAACCCAGATTTGATTGCCCTCGGCCAGACATTCGAACGCCTGTCGCCAGCCGGCGGCGTCGCGGAACCGATCCCAGACCAGATAGCGCCACGGCTGATCGCCGAAACAGGATGGCGCCCAGCGGGCTGCTTCCAGCAGCGCCAGCAGGTGTTCGCGACTGACCGATCGCTCCGGGTCGATGGCGCGCGGACTCCAGCGGCGGGCGAGCAGATCGGCGATGGCGAGTTGAGTGACAGCGGGTTTTTCCAGCATGAGTTTCTCCTGAGGGGGTTTGGCGATTGTGTAGACCACGTCGGTCCGAAAAAAGCGACAATGACGGGCAATATCTTCTTCAACCCTTTCTAAACCCGCAACCATCAAAGGAGCCCGTCATGGCTCTCATCCAGGAAATCAACGATTACCTCAACCACCACGTCCCGCTGTTCCGGGCCATGCAGGCGCGCTTGGAGCGCTGCGACGCCACCGGACTGGCCTTGGTCGCGCCGCTGGCGCCGAATCTCAACGACAAGGGCATCGCCTTCGGCGGTTCGCTGGCGGCCATCGCGTCGCTGACCGGTTGGGCCCTGACCACGGCGACCCTGCGCGAACACGGCGAGGCCGCCGAAATCGTGATTACCGAAAGCACCCTGAAGTTTCTGCGCCCGGTGCGGGAGGACATCGTGGCGGAGTGCGCGCGGCCGGATGCGGCGACGTCCGAACAGTTCATCGAACGTTACCGCCTGCGGGGAAAAGCCCGCTGGACCGTTGAGGTCGTCATCCGCGCCGCAGGCGAGCCGGCGATGACTTTCACCGGGCAGTATGGGATTTTTCGGGCTGAAAAACCCTTGGCGTAAGCCCTCGTCCGCCGAATGGGTTAGAATCAAGGTTGAGGCGAACGGTTGCCCATTCGGAGGCCTGCCATGATGACTCTCGATCTTCCCGGTTTTGTGCTGACCTTTCTGGCGGTGATGGCCGCGTTGTTCGTCTTCGCCGTCGGCGTCGGCGTTCTGCTGCTCGCCGTCCTCTACGTGGTCGACATCACGCAAACCCAGCACGCCATCCGCCGCAACTTTCCGGTCATCGGGCGGCTGCGCTACCGGATGGAGCATCTGGGCGTGTTTTTCCGTCAGTATTTTTACGCCATGGATCGGGAGGAGATGCCGTTCAATCGGGCGCAACGGGCCTGGGTCTACCGGGCGGCGAAAAATCTGGACACCACCCAGCCGTTCGGCTCCACCCGCGACCTGCGGCCGCCGGGCACTATTCTGTTCGCCAACGCCGCGTTTCCGACCCTCGACACCGAGCCGGCCGCCGCCGCGCCGTTGGTGATTGGTCCGGATTGTCCCCAGCCCTATGCGGCGCCCAGCTTTTTCAACGTCTCCGCCATGAGTTACGGGGCCATTTCCAAACCGGCGGTCCTGGCCTTGGCGAACGGCGCGCGGCTGGCCGGGTGCTGGATGAATACCGGGGAAGGCGGCCTGTCGCCTTATCATCTGGAAGGCGGCGCCGACCTGGTCTTTCAGATCGGGACCGCGAAATACGGCGTGTGCGACGGCCAGGGTGGCCTGGATGCGGCGAAGTTGCGTGCGGTGGCCGCCCATCCTCAAGTGCGGATGTTCGAAATCAAGCTCAGCCAAGGGGCCAAGCCCGGCAAAGGTGGCATCCTGCCAGCGGCCAAGGTCACGCCGGAAATCGCCGCGATTCGCGGCATCCCGGTCGGCCAGGATTCCCGCAGCCCCAACCGGCATCCCGACATCGCCGATGTGGCGGCCTTGTTGGACTTCGTCGCCCGAGTCCGGAATCTGACCGGCAAACCCACCGGTTTCAAGCTGGTCATCGGCGATCCGGATTGGCTCGACGAGTTGTGCCAAGAGATCAAACGCCGAGTTCCGGCCAGCGCACCCGACTTCATCACGGTGGACAGCGCCGACGGCGGCACCGGCGCGGCCCCGATGAGCTTGCTCGACTACGTGGGACTGCCGATCCAGGAGAGCCTGCCGCTGGTGGTGGACAAACTCAGCGAGTACGGCTTGCGCGAGCGCGTCCGGGTGATCGCCTCCGGGAAACTAATCAATCCTGGCGAGGTGGCCTGGGCACTGTGCGTGGGCGCCGATTTCGTCAACTCGGCGCGGGGTTTCCTGTTCGCGCTCGGCTGCGTGCAGTCCATGCAATGCGACAAGAACACCTGCCCGGCCGGCATCACCACCCACAATCCTCGCCTGCAACGAGGTCTGGACCCGACGGACAAGGTCGAGCGGGTGCGGCATTATGTGGAAAATCTGCGGCGAGAGGTGGAGAGCATCGCCCACTCCTGCGGCGCGGCGGACCCCCGGCAACTTCGGCGCGGGCACTGTCGGATCGTGACCGGTCCCGGCCGCTCAGCGTCGCTGGATGCTCTTTATCAACGGGTTCCGGCGCCGGTTCGCCAGATGGATGCGGCTTGATGGCCGCGCCCCGGTTTTAGGTCCACGCAATCGCTTCACCTTCAGCCATCAATCTCTGGCAGGTATTCCATGGCAACATGGCGTAGGGTATGGGTAGTAGGGTTGTGGTCGATCGTTTTGTCGGCCCAGGCGGATCTACTGGTAGGCTTGGCGGCCTTGGCCAAAGGCGACTATCCGACCGCGCTGGCTGAATGGCGACCGCTGGCCGAGCAGGGTGAAGCGGAAGCGCAGTTTAACGTGGGCGTGCTCTACGACGACGGGTTGGGGGTCGAACGGGATCGGGCGGTCGCCGCCGATTGGTATCGGCGGGCCGCCGAGCAGGGACACGCCAGGGCACAGTTCAATCTGGCCGTGCTGTACGCCAATGGTCTGGGCGTCGAGCAGAGTTACGCGCAAGCCTTGCGCTGGTACCGGCGAGCCGCCGAACAGGGGCTGAGTGAAGCGCAGTTCAACTTGGCCGTTTTGTACGAGAATGGCCTCGGCGCAATCCGGGACTATACCGAAGCGGCCTATTGGTTGCGCCGCGCCGCCGAACGAGGGCATGCGGCCGCGCAGAACAACCTTGGGGTGCTGTACGCCAACGGTCAAGGCGTTGCCCGCGATCCGGTGCTCGCCTATGTCTGGTACAGCATTGCAGCGGTGGGCGATAACGCCAAAGCCCGCTTCAACCGCGACCAGATCGTCCAGGAGCTGGACCCGGAGCAGCTCGCGGAAGGCCGGCGACTCACCGTCGAATACGTCAAACGTTATTTGCCCTCCTCATCACCCTGAACGTATGCCACCCAAGCCGGCATTCTTCCCGATTTGCAGCCGCCTCCACGCCATGATTCACTATCCCCTGCAAGCGCGCGCTTATTGGCTGGCGGCTCCCGGACGGGGCGAAATCCGCGACGGACGGCTGGCCGCGCCCGGTCCGGATCAGGTTCTGGTCAGAACGCTCTATACCGGCATCAGCCGCGGCACCGAAAGTCTGGTGTTTCGCGGCGAGGTGCCGCCCAGTCAGTATCACGCCATGCGCGCGCCGTTCCAGCAGGGTGACTTTCCCGCGCCGGTCAAATACGGTTACTGCAATGTTGGGGTCGTCGAGGTCGGTCCAGACGCGCTGCGCGGCCAAACGGTCTTCTGTCTGTATCCGCATCAGGACCGCTATGTGGCGCCGGCGACCGCGGTGACCCCGGTGCCGTTATCGATTCCGCCCGGACGGGCGGTGCTGGCCGCCAATCTGGAAACCGCGCTCAACGTGCTGTGGGACGCCGCGCCCCGGCTGGGCGACCGAATCACGGTAATCGGCGCCGGCGCGGTGGGTTGCCTGATCGCCCGGTTGGCCGGGCGGATGCCGGGGTGCGCGGTGCAACTGGTGGACATAGACCCGCGCAAGGCCGCGCTCGCCGCGCACCTGGGGGTCCGCTTCGCCACTCCGGAGGAGGCGGAGGGAGGTCAGGATCGAGTCGTTCACGCCAGCGGCGCGCCCGCTGGCCTGGCGACCGCCCTGGCATTGGCTGGTTTCGAGGCTACCGTGGTGGAAGCCAGTTGGTTCGGCGCCCGCCCGGTCAGCCTGCCGCTGGGCGAAGCCTTCCACGCCAACCGGCTGCGGATTCACAGTTCCCAGGTCGGCGCCGTGGCCACCGCCCAGCGCGGGCGCTGGGACCATCGGCGGCGCATGGCCACCGTGATGCAGCTCCTGGACGATCCGGCGCTGGATGCGCTGATCGGCGGCGACCGCCCGTTCGCCGAATTGCCGCGAGTCATGGCCGACCTGAGCCGGAATCCCGATGTCGTACCCTGCCATCGCATTGTCTATGCTGATAGCAGGTTGAACCCAGCCCTCTCGAATTCCCTCACCTAAGGTCAAGCCATCCATGTACACCGTCTGCGTCCGCGACCATTTCATGATCGCCCACAGCTTTCAGGGAGCAACCTTCGGTCCCGCCCAGCGCCTGCACGGCGCGACCTATGTCGTCGATCTGGAACTGCGCCGTCCCGAACTCGACCCCGATGGGGTGGTGGTGGATATCGGCAAGGCCAGCGTGTGCCTGCGGGCGGTGCTGGACGAACTGAATTTCCGCAATCTCGATGAACTGCCGGAATTCGCCGGCCGCAACACCACCACCGAGTTTTTGGCGCAGGCGATTTTCAACCGCCTCGCGCTGCGGATCGAGGACGGCCAACTCGGGTTGCACGCCACGGGCCTGAGCGCCATGCGCGTCACCCTGCATGAATCGCACGTCGCCTGGGCCGCCTACGAAAGCGTGCTGCCGTGACAGCGGTCCAGATCCTGATCCCCGGCGATCCGGAAACCCGCACCGGTGGTTATTTATATGATCGGCGGATCATGGGCGGATTGACAGCGCTGGGCTGGCGGGTCGAGTTGCATCGGCTCAGCGCCCATTTTCCGCATCCGGACCCCGCCGCGCTACGCGAGGCCGACGCGGTGCTGGCCGGATTGCCGGACCAAGCGTTGGCGGTCATCGACGGCCTGGCCCTGGGCGCCATGCCCGAGGTCGCCGCCGCGCATCGGGATCGACTGCGGCTGGTGGCGTTGGTACACCATCCCCTGGCGCTGGAGACGGGGTTGGACGAGGCGGCGCGTCGGCGCTTGTTCGCCAGCGAGCGCGAGGCGCTCCGGCAAGTCCGGGGCGTCATCGTCACCAGCCCCAGCACGGCGCGGGCGTTGGCGGCTTACGATATTTCTCCGGAGCGCTGCGCCGTGGTTCCGCCCGGCGCCGATCCCGCGCCCCTGGCCGAAGGTTCGCGCGATGGAACGCTGACACTGCTGTGCGTGGCGGCGCTGACCCCGCGCAAGGGGCACGACCTGTTGTTCCGAGCGCTGGCGCGCCTCGCCGGGCAGGCTTGGCGGCTGCGCTGCGCCGGCAGCGCGGCTCTCGACCCCGCCACCGCCGCCGCGTTGCGGGAACTGGTGGTGGAATTGGGTGTGGCCGACCGCATCGAATTTTTGGGCGAACTCGATGAGGAGGCCTTGGCCCAGCAATATCGGCGGGCGGACCTGTTCGTCCTGCCCTCCTATTACGAGGGTTATGGCATGGCCTTGGCCGAAGCGCTGGCCCATGGCCTGCCTGTGGTCAGCACCACGGCGGGGGCGATTCCCGATACCGTGCCGGCGACCGCCGGACTGCTGGTCCCGCCGGGCGACGAAGCGGCCCTGACCGAGGCGCTGGCACGGCTGATGACTGAACCGGCATTGCGCGAATCCCTGGCGAGCGGCGCCCGCGCGGCCCGGCGAACCCTGCCGGACTGGTCGGACAGTTGCGCCCGGTTCGCGGCGGCGCTCGATGCGCTGGCGGCCTGATGAGCGGTTTTTCGGCGGAGTGGCTGCGCGAGCGCGAACCGGCGGACACCGCCGCGCGCAACCCCGAACTGACCGCCCGTGCGCGCGACTGGCGCCGGCGGCGCGGCGCCCTGACCGTCCTGGATTTGGGGAGCGGAACCGGCGCCAATGTCCGGTTCCTGGCGCGGCGTCTCGGCGGCGCGCAGCGTTGGCTGCTGGTCGATCACGATCCGGAGTTGCTGGCGCGCGGCGTCGAGGAAATACGCGAGTGGGCCACGACGCGGGGGATGACGGCGACTGATGAAGGTGCGGCGCTGGTGCTGGAAGATGCGAGTTGCCATTGCCGGCTGGAGCCGGTGCGGCTGGACTTGGCTGGTGACTGGAAGCAGTTGGAGGTTCGCGAGGTCCATCTGGTCACGGCCTCGGCCCTGCTCGATCTGGTGGGAGCGGCTTGGCTGGAGCGGCTGGCCCAGCAGGGTCGAGCCTGGCGAGCGGCGATGTTCGTCGCCCTGAGTTACGACGGCTCCATCGTCTGGGAGCCGGCTTTGGCGGGCGACGAGACGTTGCGCGAACGGGTCAACCGCCATCAACGCACCGACAAGGGCTTCGGGCCAGCGCTCGGTCCCGCCGCCGCCGCCACGCTGGCGGCTCTGTTGCAAGATCGAGGCTATCAGGTCGAGTTGCGGCCCAGCCCCTGGCGGTTGGGACCGGAACACACCGTGCTGCAGACGGCGCTGCTGGAAGGCTGGAGCGAAGCCGCGCGCGAGATCGAACCGGCGGTGGATGATCTCACCGAATGGACGGGCCAACGTCGGCGCTGCATCAATCGGGGCGAATCCCGGTTGCGGGTCGGACACTGGGATTTGTTCGCCTGCCCGGACGACGACTGAACCGAGTCCGGTTCAGTCCCGGAACCGACAATCGAAGAGCACGTCCTCGCCCAGCAAGTAACGGCGATGGTGGGGCCGCAGCCCCTGGGACAGGTCCTGAATGGGGGGTAGCGTGACGCCCGGCCGGCCGGAGCCGATAATCAACGGCGCCACCGTCAGTTGCAGGCGATCCAGTACGCCCTCTTCCAAAAAGGCCGATACCGTCTGGCCGCCGCCTTCGATGAAGATCCCATATAAACCAAGGCCGTGCAGCCGCCGCAGGATCTCCCGCGGGTTCAGCCGCCCGTTTTCGCTGGGGATTCCAAGAATCTCCACGCCGCCCGGCGCGGGCGTTACGGCCCGTTCCGCGGCGCAGACCAGCAGGGTGGGCGCGGCGCGATCCTGGAATACCCCATGGTCGGCGACGAGCCGGCGCTGGGGATCGATGATGACCCGCACTGGATTCGGACCCGCGACCCGCCGGGTGGTCAACCGGGGATCGTCGCACTCCACCGTGGCGGCGCCGACCACAATCGCATCGCATAACGCGCGCATTCGGTGCAAGTGGGTCAGGTTTTCAGGACCGGTCACGAAACAGGAGGCCCCGTTTTCGGTGGCGATGCGCCCGTCCAGGCTCTGGCCGAGATGCGCCACCGCCAACGGCCGCTCCGGGCTGGCCAGCGCCATCGATAGATACAGATCCAGCCACTCCTCACCCGGTTTCGCCACTGGCGTCCTGGCGCTCCACGAGCCAGCGCCGGCGATCTCCAGCAAAGCAGCCGGGTCGTCGGCCGGGATCACGACCGGCCGCCCCTGCTCGTCCAGTCCCAGGCCGAGCGGCGCGGGCGCGGTCATCAGGGACCGGACGTGCTGGCGCAGCGCCAGCAGCAGCGCCCAAACCAGCTCCGGTTGGATCACGGCGGGGGCGTTAGGGAACGAGGTAGAGTCGGCGGTGGTCATGGCGCGCGCCGCCGGGCATATACATCACCGGAGCGGCCGGTCCCGGCCTGGGTTTCCAGCCACGCCAGCAGGGCCTCGGCGTCCAGCCAGACCGCCGACCGCAGTCGGGGCGCTTCCCCAACCGTGACGTTGAATTCGTAGCGCTCGAGCGTCCCCAGATACGTCACGCAGGCCCGGGCGGTTTCCAGGCAGGCGGGAATGTATTCAAAGGACAGCGCCGGGATCGGTTGCGTCAGCCCCCTCAGCACGTCCAGTTCGTAACCCTCCACATCGATCTTGCAGAAAGCGGGCAATCCATGGCGGGCGATGAGCGCATCCAGGGTGGTGACCGGCACCGGCACGGCGTAGTCCCAACGCACGTCGGCGAAAGCGCGATCCTGTTGGACCGCCGCGATCCAGTCCGGCGAAAGGGTGGTCACGGTCGGGGTGCGCGGGCTGACCCACAGTTCGGCGACCCCCGGCGCGGCCCCGACCGCTTGCTCGACCAAGGTGATATGCGGGTGGCGGCCATACCAGCGACGCAACAGGCGCAGGCATTCTGGTTGCGGTTCCACCGCCACGATGCGCGCGCCCAGTGGAGTCCAGGCCCGCAACCGGCTCCCGACGTGGGCGCCGATATCGAAACAAAGATCACCCGGCTGGATGAATTGGGCGTAGAAGCGGCTCAACCGACGCCGGCGCAGCGGGATGCCGTGATACATCAGCACCGAGCGCCAGAGTCCGAGTTGATGCGCCAGGCGGGTCCACATCGTCATGGCTGCGCTAATCCGGTGATTCCACCGAATCAACCCAACCTGTCGTGATAGTCTTTACCATGGATTCATCTGCCTTACCGGTCGCGGGAGAGAGAAGACGATGGCCAGTATTCCACTGCTTGCATTTGTGGTGATCGCCTATACGGTGCTGGCGTCGATCGCGCCGGTCTGGTTGGAGGGCGTGTTGTTCGTGCTGCCGTTATTGTCCGGGGCGACGCTGCCCTTTCGGGGTAATGACTTGTTGCTGGTGATCAGCCTGTTTTTGCTGTGTATCGAAGTCTACCGCGCCACCAGCAGTTCGACCGCCGCCATCCTCAATCATGTACTGTCGCTGGTGGTGTTCATCGTCTGTCTGGTCGAGTTCCTCGTCCTGCCGCCCATGGCCAACATGACCTTTTTCCTGATCATGGCGATGACCTTGATCGATGTGGTCGCCGGTTTCACCGTAACCATCTCGACCGCCCGGCGAGACATACAGGATCAACGGTCATGATGGGGGATCGGACGCCGGCAGGTTTCTCCGGCGTTTCGCTCTGTTGGGAGGCGGTCTCGATTTGCCAGCGTTTGAGGCCAGCCGACCTGGCTACGGTCGTCACGGCGGCCGATAAATCGCGCGAAACGAAACAGCGGGATCGGCCGGCGCCGGAGTGGCCATCCGGCCTCTAAGCGTCGTTATTCCCCAGCACGACTTGCCGGCGTTGCCTGGCGAAGTCCAGCAAGCGCCGGATCGGTAGCGCCGCCCGCTCGCGCACCGTCTCGGCGATGACGATCTCGTTGCGACCGGTCTCCAGAACCCGCGCCAGATTGCGCAGGCCGTTCATCGCCATCCACGGACAGTGGGCGCAACTGACGCAGGTCGCGCCCTTGCCGGCGATGGGCGCTTCCAAGAAGATTTTATCCGGGGCCACCTGCTTCATTTTGTGAAACAAGCCGTTGTCGGTGGCGACGATAAACTTTTTCGCCCGCGAATCACGCGCCGCATCGACCAGCGCCGTGGTCGAACCCACCACATCGGCTTGGGCGATCACGTCCAGCGGAGATTCCGGATGGACCAGCACCTTGGCGTCGGGATGTCGGGCGCGCAGCTTTCGCAATCCATCCGCCTTGAACGCTTCATGCACCACGCAGGCGGCGCTCCACAGCAGCATGTCCACCCCAGTTTCCCGCTGCACGTAAGCGCCCAAGTGTCGGTCCGGCGCCCAGATCAGCTTCTCGCCGCGTTGGGCTAAATGGCGCACGAGATCCAGGGCGATGCCCGAGGTGACCACCCAGTCGGAACGAGCTTTCACCGCCGCGCTGGTGTTGGCGTAGACCACCACGGTCCGGTCGGGATGCCGGTCGCAGAAAGCGCTGAACTCGTCGGCCGGGCACCCCAGATCGAGCGAGCATTCGGCATTGAGATCGGGCATCAGCACGCGTTTTTCAGGATTGAGGATCTTGGCGGTTTCGCCCATGAACCGCACCCCGGCCACCACCAGCGTCCTGGATCGGCATTCCGTGCCGAAGCGGGCCATGTCCAGCGAATCCGAAACATAACCGCCGGTGGCCTCGGCCAGCTCTTGTAATTCAGGCGAGGTGTAGTAGTGCGCGACCAACGTGGCGTCCTGCTCGACCAGCAGCCGCTTGATGCGCTCGACCAACCGGGCTGTTTCGGCGGCGTCCAGCGTCTCGACCACGGTGCGCGGCACGTGCATCGGCGCCAGGCGGCGATCCCTCATGACCGGGTTGGATACGACGGATAAGAGTGCGCTCATGTTGTTCTCCAGCGACCATGGCGATGGCTTTTGCCAGCAATTTTGAACCGACGGCGGCATCTTAGTTTCATTTTGAAACTATGACAAGAAGATGACGCGATTTTATGCGGGGGCCACTCGGAGCGCGGCGAATTTCGTTTAAGATGCGCCGCTCAACAAGAATTCGAGGAGAAACTGGTCATGATGGCCCAGCGGGAAACGGTAGTGCTGGTGCATGGTTTGTACGTGCATGGGTTGTGGATGCAGTTGCTGGAACACTGGTTGGAGGAAGCCGGCTATCACACGGTGAATTTTTCCTATCCGACCATGACCCGCACGCCGGCGGAAAACGCCGAGGACCTGCACGCCATGTTGGAGCGACTGGACTCGCCGGTCGTGCATTTTTTGGCGCACAGCATGGGTGGGTTGGTGGTGCGTCACTTGTTCCACCGGTATCCGGAACAACGCGCGGGGCGGGTCGTGACGCTGGGTACTCCCCATCAAGGGAGTTATGCCGCCCAAATCATGCGGGGCTGTGGGCTGGAATACTTTGTAGGGCGGGGAGTGGAGGGCGGACTGTTGGGCGGTGCGCCGACTTGGGCCGCCTCCCATCAACTCGGCTCGATCGCTGGGACCCTGAACGTCGGGCTCGGTCTGCTGTTCCCCGGCATGCCGGCCCCGGCCGATGGCATGATCGCCGTGGTCGAGACCCAGTTGCCGGGGATGACCGATCACGTCTGCCTGCCGGTTTCGCACATGCAGATGTTGGTGGACCCGACGACGATTACCCAGTCCTGCGCGTTTTTCGCCACTGGCCGGTTTCGTCATCCCAAGCCGGTCAGGCCCAGTGGGGGATGATCGAGAGCTGGCAACGCGCTGAGCGGGAATCCACGCCGCGTTAAGGCCCGTTGCTAAGGAGTGGCGGAATCGAGCGCTGTGGGGTGCGCGACATCGATTGCGGGAGGTGGAGATGCTGGGACGGCCGCGCGCTTTTTGACGGGCGGCGCATAGATCAACGCCACGGCAACCTGATTTTCCCCCTCGAAGCGCCTGGTCGTGATGGCCGAGGGCAAACGCCCCTCGCGCAAGGACTGGAGGCCGGCATCGTCCTTAAATGTCCCCATCATGATCCACTCACGAATTTGCGTGAAGCGGCGCACGCTCGGTTCGTGGTCGTCGTAACCGCCGGCGGCGGCCAGAATTTCGGCTTGGCTGGCCTCATCCAGATCGTCCCGCCAGGCCGCATCGTCGCCGGCGACCAAGCCCATCAGCGCCCCGGCGGCGCGGGACAGCGCGATTTTCTCGGCGTCGGCGCGCAGTTTTTGCTGGGTTTCTGGAGCCGGATGAGCGCCAATCGGGTTGACGGCATAGCCGATGAGCGCCATTTCACCCGTGGCATTGACCGCGATTTGGCGGTGGCCGACCGGTGGGACCAGGCGGCCCTCGATCTCGGCCAGCGCCTGCTTCAGCCCTTCTTGCAGAGAGACTGTTTCCATGGCGCCGGGGGCGGGTCGCGTCAGCCGGGTGGCGGTCCTGGGCGTGGTGACCAAGTGTACGTAAACCGTGCGGGGGGTTGAATCGACCTCGACCGTATAGGCCACGAAACCGCGCGCCAGAATTTTAAGCGCTTGGTTGAGCCGTTCCTGGTCGTTAACGGCGAGATTGATCAGCGCGAGGCGAATCGCGTTGTCTTGTTGTTCCAGATGCTCGGCCACCCTCCGCTGAGCATCCCGCGACAGGCCGGCGAGACATTCGGATAGACGGAGTCGGGCATCCGCGAACG
The DNA here is from genome assembly GCA_036796235.1 of Candidatus Competibacteraceae bacterium. Lineage (GTDB taxonomy): Bacteria > Pseudomonadota > Gammaproteobacteria > Competibacterales > Competibacteraceae > REEE01. The sequence continues at coordinate 23,618 of DAIRDI010000001.1, forward strand.
CTTTGAGACGAGCCTCTTGTTGGAGGCGCCGCGTCGCCACCGGGTTTTCGGAGGCCGGATGATCGGCCGTTCCAGTCGCCACCCAGCCGAAGCCGTTGCGAAACCGGATCATCCGACAGCCGGCGGTGCGCTGGCCGACCGCGGCGGCGATGGCGGCTTGGGCGGTTCTGGCGCGCAAGGCCGGTTCTCCGGTCAGTTCGTCCCGGATCGGGCGCGCTCGTTCGGCGCTGCGCGGGGTCGTGGTGGACTGCAGCGGTGCGACAAACTCCTCGGCGCCGGGTCGGGCCGCTGAAGCCGATGAGATCCAGAGCAGACCGAGCAGTAACGCGAGCGAGCGAAACAAGTGACGCATGAGGGTGGCTCCCGAGGTGGATGATCGATAGTGTTTCAGGTCGATAGCGAAGCATCGTCCGCGCGGCCCAATCGCGCTAGTTTTTCCTTGGTGCGCTTTAATTGCTCGATGGCTAGTTCCAGTTCATCATCGAAAGGGTTCCGCTCTTCCCGGTCGGCGTGACGCCGCAGTTCCGCCAGCTTGCGGCGCGTCATCTCCAGCTCCTTGACCGCCAGGACCAATTCATCGGTGGTTTTTCGCAGCCGTTCGGCGACGATCCGGCCGATGGCTCGATACAGCAACGCCTGGCAAGCATTGCGTTCCGATGGCGGCAGCTTTTGTAAAAACCCGGGACTGAGTTCCAGGCACCAAGTGGTTTCCAGCGCGTACACCGACGCGGTGCGGGTTTCATTACCGAGCACGGAGAGTTCGCCGAACACTTCCCCGACCTGATCCAGCACCGTGATCGGACTTCGGTTCTTGGTCACCCGTACCTTGCCGTTGAGCAGCACGTACAGACGGTCTCCGAAAGCGCCCTCGGGAATGATCAGTTCCTCGGGTTCGTAAACGAGCAGGCGGCTGACGCCCAGAATTTCCTTGAGAGGTTGCTCGCCGAACGCCTGTAGAAATGGAATCGATTTGAACCGTTCGACCTGTTCGCCCAGAGCGGGACCGCTTTGGTGGATTTGCATGGTGAGTATCCTGAAAAAGCCATGGGGATCATTGGCCTTGCCCGCCCCTGGAGGCGCGCTAGGCGGTATAACCCGGAATCTGGTCGACCTCCACGGCGTCGAGTTGCTCCGGTTGCAGGTATTGCCGGGCGTAGTTTAGCCAGATGCCCTCGCGAACGAACACGTCGAAGAGGTCGGGGTCGATCTTTCGATCGATCGCCATCCGGCCGAGAATCGCCAGCACTTCGCTCAACGGCTTGCCGGGTTTATAAGGTCGGTCGCGAGCGGTCAGGGCTTCGAAGATATCGGCCAGACCGATGATGCGGGCCGGCATGGATAAAGTCCGCTCGTCCAAACCGCGGTGGTAGCCGCTGCCGTCGAGCTTTTCGTGATGGCTCCCGGCATATTCGGGTACGTTGCGCAGGTTTTTAAGCCAAGGCAAGGTATTCAGCATCCGCAGGGTCAAGGCGACGTGTTCCTCGATAATAGCGTGCTCCTGAGGATTGAGGGTGCCTCGGGCGATACACAGATTGCCGACTTCGTCCTCGGACAGGAAAGCGCATTCCCGGCCCTCCGATCCGATCCAGCGGTAGCCGGCAATCTGGCGAACCCGATCCTGATCCTCGGGGCGCATGAATTCGCCGCCGATATTGCAGTGGCGCAGGTGTTCCCGATCGGCGTCCAGCCTGGCCAGCCGCTCGCGGAATCGCTGCTCCAAACCCGGTAACTCGGCGGTGTCGCCGCGCTCCACGGCCGCCAGTTGCGCTTGCAGCCATTCGATCCGGGCATCGCGTTTGAGCACTTCAAAGCGGGTATCCACCAGTTCGATGCGATCGAACAGTGTCTCCAGCTTGGTGGCTTTGTCCACCACATGCACCGGTGTGGCGATTTTGCCGCAATCGTGCAACAGTCCAGCGATTTTGAGTTCGAAGAGTTCCTCGTCCGTGGGGCGAAAGTCTTTCAAACGCCCTCGCTCGGAGCGGCGGGCGGCCTCGGCGATCATCATGGTCAGAACGGGCACTCGCTGACAGTGAGCGCCCGTGTAGGGAGATTTATGGTCGATCGCGGTGTTGATCAGTTCGATCAGCGCTTCGAATAGATGCCGGAGCTGACCGATCAAGTGATGGTTGGTCAGAGCGATGGCCGCTTGGGAGGCCAAGGATTCCGCGAGTTGGCGGTCGGTCGTCGAAAAGGCGCGCACCGCTCCGGTCTCCGGGTCGAGCGCGTTGATGAGTTGGAACACCCCGATGATTTCGTCGTCGTGATTCTTCATCGGCACGGTCAGGAAGGAGCGGGAGTGGTAACCGGTTTTCCGGTCGAAGCGGTGCGTCCCGGAAAAGTCAAAGTTGGAGTCCGCGTAGGCGTCGTCGATCAGGACGGTCGTATCATGCAGCACCGCATAGGTCACCACCATGCCGGTATTGGGCTGACCGAGCGAGTCGTACAGTGGGATGGGCGCAAAAGGGATAGGCACGCCCGACCCTCCACCCATGAACAACTGGAGCGAATCGTTGTGGAGAACCTCGAAACAGAGTTGATGACGATCCTCGTCCAGCCGATACAACGTACCGCCATCGGCATTTAGCAAGCGCTTGGCCGCAAGCAGGATCATTTCCAGCAACTTCGGCGTATCCCGCTCTCTGGACAGGGCGATGCCGATCCGGTTGAGTTGCTCCAAACACCGCAGGGGATCGTTGGAGTGGGATGGGGGCATGAGCAGTCCTTAAAATCTTCCCGAGCAAATTTAAGTAGACGGCGAACTTTGTCATTATAGTCACTGTGGGCTCTTGGAAGGGAGTTCCGGAGTCGTCATCGAACCACGATGAGTTTCAATCCGATAGCGCGCCATGCGCGACCGTCGTGGTTCGAGTAAGATAGTCGCCGGCAATTTCGCCCCGGCCCTTTTTCACGACCAGGCTTATGAAGACCTTTCGCCGCCTTGTTCTGATGACCGCCGTAGCCGCCCTGCTGGGAGGATGCGCCCCGACCCACGAACTTCTGCGCGATGATTCCGACCCACTGGAGGGTTTCAACCGCGCGATGTTCGCCTTCAACGAGGCCGCCGACAAAGCGGTCATCAAGCCGGTCGCCCGAGCCTACCAGGCGGTTCTCCCCGGCCCGGTTAACGCCGGCATCACTAACTTCTTCAGTAATCTCAATGACGTAGTGGTTCTGGCCAACAGCCTGCTGCAATTCAGGCTCCACGATGCCGCCATGAACAGCAGTCGGATCGTGTTCAACACTACTTTCGGTGTGCTGGGGTTGATCGATGTGGCCAGCCACATGGAGCTCCCCAAACAATATAAGGACTTTGGCCAAACATTGGGTCGCTGGGGATTCAGCGAAGGCTATTTCATCGTACTGCCGCTCCTGGGGCCGAGTACGGTGCGCGATACCTTCGGACTGGTCGGGAATTTCTATGTCAACCCCATTACGTGGGCGACCGATTCCAGCACGGTCCAGTGGAGCTTGTGGGGGCTGGATTTGATCGACCGCCGGGCCGGGTTGTTGCGGATCGAACGGGCCTTTGCCGATGCGCAGATCGATCCCTACTCCTTCCAGCGCAGCGCCTACCTGCAGCGTCGCCGCAGCCTGGTTCACGACGGCAGTCCGCCCCCGGAATTTGATTTCGACTTCGACGACCTTGAAGAAGATCAGTCGCCGCCATGAGTGCTCCCTGGGTGACGCTGACGGTCTTCGATGCCTTGCCGCACGCGGAAATCGCGCGCGGGCGGTTGCTGGCGGAGGACGTTCCCTGCCGGTTGGCGGACCGCTCGCTATTGCAGATTGGCATCGTCGCTGGCGGGATCGAACTTCAGGTCGCGGAACGGGATCTGGAGCGCGCCCGGACGGTGCTGGCGCAGGATTTTTCCGGGGAACTCGAGCCGGAATCATGATTCGGCGGGCGGGGCTGACCGGTTTGTTACGCCTGACCGCAGCGTTGCCGCTGCCGCTGGCGCACCGGATCGGATCGATGCTCGGCTGGCTGTTGTGGCGCTTCCCGAACAGGTTACGATGGATCGCCGCCCGCAATCTCAGCCTCTGTTTTCCGGAATCGGACTCCATCGAGCGCGAGCGGTTATTGCGCCGGAATCTGGTGGAAACAGGCAAGCTGTTTCTGGAGCTGGGTCCGTTGTGGCTATGGCCCGGCGCGCGCGTGTTGGATCTGGTCCGCGCGCCGGTCGTCGGCGAGGAAGCCTTGAGCGCCGCCGTGCGCCAGCAACGAGGCGCCATTCTGATCACGCCGCACCTGGGGGCCTGGGAGATGGCGGGGCTGTACTATTCCAGCCGTTACCCGCTGAACATCCTGTACCGCCCCAGCCGCCTGGGGCTGGACGAACTCAGCCGCCGAGGTCGGGGCCGGCTCGGTGGCAAAGTGGTCGCCACCGACAGTAGTGGGATAAGGACGCTAGTGGCGGCGCTGCGCAAGGGCGAGGCGCTCGGCATTCTTCCCGATCAGGATCCTGGCGACGAGGGCGGGGTGTTCGCCCCGTTCTTCGGCATTGCCGCCAGCACCATGACCCTGGTCTCGCGCCTGGCGCTGAAGACCGGCGCGCCGGTTTTCCTGACTTGGGCCGAACGGTTGCCGCGCGGTCGGGGGTTCCTCGTCCATTTGCGGGAACTGCCGGAGGTGGCCGGAGCCGCGTCGCTGGGGGAGTCCGTGGCGGCCCTGAACCAGGGCGTGGAAGCGGCGATCCGCACCTTGCCGGCGCAATATCTGTGGACCTACAAACGCTTCAAGACCCGCCCACCCGACGCGCCCAAGCTGTACTGAACGGAGAGAGCATGTCACGGGGGCGCGTCTCCCACGAGCTTCCGTATCAACGTTCGGCATTCATTGTGGCCCGGCAGATCTGAGCAGGGTCATGCGCTGACAGCCCGGACACCAGCCCATTTCCCCACCGCAACTCAGGCAACTCACGTTGTCGAAAGACAGTTGCGCGCCACAATTGCATTGAAAGCGTTTCATGACGGACTCCTCGTCGGTAGTGAAGCGGGCCACTTCCGTCTTCGCCGCGGGCTTTGACGCCAGACTCGCTCAGTCGAGCGCCTCGGCGCCCAGCCGGCCGCAACGGGCCAGGTCGGGCGTCCGGTCGTCGGTCAGTTGGCCGGCGGCCTCGCGCAGCGCGCCGCGCAGCCCCTCTTCCACCACCGGGTGATAGAACGGCATCCGCAGCAGCTCCCGCACCGTCAGTCCCTGCTGGATCGCCAGAGCCAGCAAATGGGCCAGATGTTCGCCGTGCGGGCAACACAACTCGACGCCGAGCAGGCGACCCTGTCGCGCATCGGCATAGAGTCGAATCAAGCCCCGATCGGCGCCCGCCATCCGCAGCCGGCCCTGGCCTTTCAGGTCGACTTCGCCGACGACCACCTGATCTTGCTCCAATCCCTCGCAGCAGCGTCCCACCGTGGCGATGTTAGGATCGCTGAACACGATGCCCAGGGGCACGCGCCGGGCGAAGCACTCGGGCGCGTCGAGCAGGGCGTTGTAACCGGCGATGTAACCTTCATCGGCGGCTTCGTGCAGCAGCGGTCGCATCCCGTTGACGTCGCCGGCGATCGAGATCGCGAACCCCGGAATGCGCAGTGTGCCCGGATCGAACGGCGGCCGGCCGCGGTCGTCGAGTGGGATGCCGATGTCCTCCAGCCCCAAGCCGTCCAGATTCGGGCGGCGCCCCAGCGCGGCGATGACGGCGTCCACCTCTACGCCGGTCGAACCGGCGCTGACCCGGATCGCGCCGTCTGCCGCGCGGCTCAACTCGGCGGGCTGACCGAGATGCAGGGAGAATTCCTCGGCGAAGATCTCGCCGGCGCGGGCGCTGACCGCCGGGTCGCTCAGACCGGCCACCCGTTCGGCGGCATCGAAGCCGGTCACGGCGATCCCCAGCCGGGCGAGCGCCTGGGCCATCTCCACCCCAATCGCCCCCAGTCCGACCACCGCGATGCGGTCGGGCAGGGTCTCCTGTTCGAACAAGTCGTCGCTGGTCAGGATGCGGTCGCGCAATTCCCGCCAGGGTTGGGGCACGACCGGACGCGAGCCGGTGGCGATGATGATGTGCCGGGCTTGCAGCCGCCGGGCGCCGACCTCCAGCGTGTCGGGCGCGACGAACCGCGCCCGACCCACGACCACCCGCCCGCCCAGTTCGTCCGTGACTTTCAGCACCCCGTCGACATAGGCATCGCGCAGCTTGCGGACGTGCCGCAGCACGGCGGGCCGATCCACCTTCAGCGCCACCGTCCCCGCAATCCCGGCAGCGGCCAGAAAGTCCCGCTGATGCAGGGCCTTGGCAACCTCGATCAGCGCCTTGGACGGCATGCAGCCGACCCGTGCGCAGGTGGTGCCGAATGGTCCGGCGTCGATCACCACAAAGTTCTCGGTCGCGCGCCGCACCTCGCGCAGCGCCGCCAGTCCCGCTGTGCCCGCGCCGATGATCGCCACGTCGAAGGATTCGGAAGTCGTCGTCATGTTCGAGTCTCCAGGTGGAAAGTCGCGGTGCGTCCCGGAACCGGCGACGCAATGGAACGCCGGCCCTCGGTTCTTGGGCCGCTTTTGACCGGAATGCCATAGACTGATTTTTGACGTCCCGTGATTTGCACCCAGAGGCGTTTTTTTGCACGGCCTCTTACAGACTAAGCTATTGAAAGTATAACCATCAACCCCGACCTCCCTCCCACAGGGAGAGGGGAGTTTTCGTGCAACCTCTCAGATAAAGGAGCTTGTGATGCCTCGTCCGCTTTGGCCTGGAAAACCGTTTCCACTCGGTGCCTCCTGGAATGGTAAGGGCGTCAATTTCGCTCTGTTTGCGGAAAACGCCACGGGGGTCGAACTTTGCCTCTTCGACGCCGACGATCATGAAACCCGGTTGGAACTCACGGAAGTTAATAAATGCATCTGGCATGGCTATGTCCCGGAGCTCGGACCCGGCCAGCGTTACGGCTTTCGGGTCCACGTTCCCTTCGCACCTCAGGAGGGCCACTGCTTCAATCCTCACAAACTGCTCATCGACCCCTACGCCAAGGCCATCGACGGCGACATACGCTTCGGTGAGGAAATTTTCGGCTCCCCTGGGAGCAGCCGGATGAGGATCTGGGGTTCTCGGAGCTCGACAGCGCGCCGCTGATGCCCAAGGCGGTGGTCATCGACCCGCGCTTCGCCTGGGAAGGCGACGAACTGTTGCGCGCCCCCTGGCACGAAACGCTGATCTACGAAACGCACGTCAAGGGCTTTACTGTCCGACATCCGGAGATCCCGGAAGAGCAGCGTGGGACTTACGCCGATCTCGCCCACCCGGCCGCTATCGCCCATCTCCAGGCGCTCGGCGTGACCGCCGTCGAACTGATACCAGTCCATTATTACCTGGCCTTTCCGGGTCATCTGGCGGGCTTGGGTTTGCGCAACTACTGGGGCTACGATTCACTGAACTTTTTCGCCCCGCATCCCGGCTACAGCGTCAGTGACGGACCCGATCAGGCGGTGCGCGAATTCAAGACCATGGTCAAGACCCTGCACCGGGCCGGCATCGAAGTCATCCTGGATGTGGTCTACAACCACACCGGCGAAGGCAACCAGATGGGGCCGACCCTAAGCCTGCGCGGCGCGGACAACGCCGTCTATTACCGGGTGGTCGAGGATGACCCGCGCCATTACATGGATTTCACCGGTTGCGGCAACTCGCTCAACGTCCGCCACCCGCAGGTCCTCAAGCTGATCATGGACAGCCTGCGCTACTGGGTGCAGGAGATGCACGTGGACGGCTTCCGCTTCGACCTGGCCTCGGCGCTGGCGCGGGAACTGTACGCGGTCGACCGGCTGGCGGCGTTTTTCGACATCATCCATCAGGACCCGGTCCTGTCCGACGTGAAGCTGATCGCCGAACCCTGGGACGTCGGCGATGGCGGCTATCAGGTCGGCGGATTCCCGCTGCTCTGGTCGGAATGGAACGGGCGCTATCGCGACACGGTGCGCGATTTCTGGCGCGGCGAGCCGAGCCGGCTGGCCGATTTCGCCTTCCGCCTCACCGGCAGTTCCGATCTCTACCAGTTCGGCGGGCGCAGTCCCAGCGCCAGCATCAACTTCATCACCGCCCACGACGGCTTCACCCTGCGCGATCTGGTCAGTTACAACGACAAGCACAACGAAGCCAACGGTGAGGACAACCGCGACGGCGAATCGCACAACCGCTCGTGGAACTGCGGGGTCGAGGGCGAGACCGACGACCCGGAGATTCTGAGCCTGCGCCTGCGCCAGCAGCGCAATTTCCTAACCACCCTGCTGCTGTCGAAGGGCGTGCCCATGCTGTTGGCCGGCGATGAAATGGGCCGCACACAGGGCGGCAACAACAACACGTATTGTCAGGATAGCGAACTGTCCTGGATCGATTGGGAACTACCCGAGAAAAACTCGGAACTCCTGAAATTCGCTGGCGAACTGGTGGCGTTCCGTCGCGCGCATCCGGTGCTGCGGCGCCGTAAGTGGTTCGAAGGCCGGTCGATCCACGGTTCCGGCGCGCATGACATTATCTGGTTCAATCCGGACGGCGGCGAGATGACCGAGGAACAATGGCAAGACGGTCTGGCGCGGGTGATCGGCGTCTTCTTCAACGGCGAGGAAATCGCCACCCTCGGCCCGCGCGGCGAACGGATCATCGACGACAGTTTTATCCTGTTGTTCAACGCTCATCACGAGCCGCTGGAATTCGCGCTCCCCGAGTCGGTGCGGGATGGCGCCTGGCGTCTGATCATCGACACCACGCAACCCGGCTTCGTCGACCGCGATCCCTATCCCGCGCCCGCGCCCGCGCCGGCGAAGGCCGCGCCAAAGTCCCGGAAGAAGACCGTCGCGCCCCCACCCGCCCCCACGGGACCGACGGTGGCGGAACGGTCCATCGTGGTCTTGCAACGGCCCCGAAACGCGAAGACTGGGTTGGCGGACTGGCCGAAATGACCGCCGGATGATGGAGCTAAAAACGGAAATCTCGGGCCGTGCGTTCCGCGACCGCAGGTTTCGTTGGCGAGTGGCTCCCAGCGCCGCAAAGCGCTGGTTGAGGTCCTGCGGCGGATGGCCGTGGAAGAAGGCTCAACCCATCGCGTGGAACTCTGATTTTCCTCGTATCCCCCGCCGTCCACCAAAGTGGCGGGAACCTCCCCAACGAAGCCGCGCCCGTCGCGGCCGCGCGGATCGTAGCAGACGCTCCAGGGATCGAACGGTCCGATGGGTACGGAACGCAAGCGGCATAGTGTTATCCTGTTTGGAACGACCCTGACGACACCGTGCAAGGAGACTCTATCCCATGAGTACTTATCCACTCGGTTCCCACGTTCTCGGCGACCGCCAATGCGCCTTCACCCTGTGGGCGCCGTTGCTGAAGCAGGCGGCGGTGCATCTGATCGCGCCCGTGGAGCGGCTGATTCCCATGACCCGCGACGAATGGGGATACTGGCGCGCCACCGTCACCGGCGTCGAATCCGGCGCGCTCTATTTCCACCAGTGGGACGGCGCAACCGACCGGCCCGATCCGGCGTCCCACAGCCAGCCGCAAGGGGTGCATGGTCCGTCGCGGGTCGTGGATCACGCCTTCGCCTGGAGCGACGCCGGCTGGCGACCGCCGCCGCTGGACCAATGGGTGATGTACGAACTACACGTCGGGACCTTCACGCCCGAAGGGACCTTCGACGCCATCATTCCCCGCCTGCCGGAGTTGCGCGAACTGGGCGTGAACGCGCTGGAACTGCTGCCGGTCGCCCAGTTCCCCGGCGACCGCAACTGGGGTTACGACGGCGTCTATCCCTACGCCGCGCAACACTCCTATGGCGGGGTCGAGGGTCTGAAGCGGTTGGTGGACGCTTGCCATCGCGAAGGCCTGGCGGTGATTGTGGACGTGGTCTACAACCACCTGGGTCCCGAGGGCAACTACCTGTGGGGACTGGGGACCTACTTCACCCACCAGTACCGCACCCCCTGGGGCGACGCCGTCAATTACGACGGCCCACACAGTCCCGGCGTGCGGGAATACGTGGTCGGCAATGCGCTCTACTGGCTGGAAACCTGCCACTGCGACGCGCTACGGCTGGACGCGGTCCACGCCATTTACGACTTCGGCGCCCGTCACCTCCTGGCGGAACTGGTGGAAACCGTCGCCGAGTGCGGGCGGCGGCTGGGCCGGCCCTTCCATCTCATCGCCGAAAGCGATCTCAACGATCCCCGCCTCGTGCGGCCCCCGGCCGTCGG
>DAIRDI010000002.1:0-3209 GCA_036796235.1 Candidatus Competibacteraceae bacterium
CTTGGCCGGGGTATCGGAAAAGATGGTCGGATTCATCGGATGGCGGTATTTGACCGGCTGGCGCTCGGTCGCCGCCGGCACGGCGGCCGGCGCTTCATGACCGAGATGGGCGAGCCAGGGTTGCAGGCGGGGCGCCAGCAACACGCCGGCGCCGAACAGCAGAAGGGCGGCGAGAAGCGCCAGAAGGGTTTTCATGAGATGCAGGCTCCTTGAGGAAATCGCGAACGCGCGGAACGGGTCGCGCGGCTCGACAACGCGAAGACTTCAAGGACGGCTATAGGCGCAGGACTCGGGAACGCTGAGGCGGCGGCGGCCCGGTGATTTCGATGGTCAGGATGGGCGGGCTATGAACGCTACCCAGCCAATCCGGCGGTAGGGGTGTGGCGGCGAGCGGTGGCGAAAGCCAGTCTGGACTGCTGGCTGGCGGCCCGCGTCGGTCGGTCGCGTCGTGATGTACGGCGGCTTGCAGGCAAGCGCCATCATGGCAGGAAGGCGACGAGGGAAGATCGGGTAAATTCGCTGTTGCGAATTGTTCCGGGCAACAGTGGTGAACCGTGGACGGCGGATTAGGGTCGCCGTGCGCCCACATCGAACAGGCATGGCCATCGAACGCCAGCAAGATAACCAGCAGCAGCACGACCGACACGCCGCCGGGTCGGTGGGCGAAACCGCGCCACGCTGCTGGATTCAATGCCTGTTCTCCCATGAGGTTGGGATGCCATGGATCGTTTTCAAGAAACGTAATTCCAGCGATGATTTTAGGCTATGCGCCACGCGAGGTCGCGTGCTGGCGCAGCCTCGCTCGCATGGCTTCTTCGTCTCTGTGTTGACTATACTTCCGTCTTCAAGTTCACGGTCATTTTTTGCAAAAAGTTTAGAGTTTTCAAAATGTCCAATAACATTTGCACATTCAGCTTCGCGACTCAGTCAGTCCGGGTTTTGATGATCGACGACGCCCCATGGTTCGTGGCGGCGGATGTTCTCTCGGTGCTGACGCTGGATCGTAAGGCGCTCGAGCGTCTCGATAGCGATGAAAAGGGTGTGAGTTCAATTCACACCCCTGGTGGTCCGCAAGAGATGACTATCGTCAACGAGTCTGGCCTCTATGCGCTGATCCTGACCAGTCGCAAGCCGGAAGCCCGGAAATTCAAGAAATGGATCACCTCCGAGGTGCTGCCGGCGCTCCGCAAGCAGGGTCGATATACGATGCCCGGCGTCGCCGACCCCTTTGTCACGTTGACCCAAAACGACTTCACGGACTTGGTCGAACGCTGTATCGAGCGCGGGGTCACGGCGGCCTTGCGGGCCAGCAAAACGACCGCCAAACCAGCCGAGCCGCGCCCGACCCGGGAAACTTTCAGCGATTGGGAAAAGGCCGAAATCCTGCGCTTGAACGACAACGGCGTGAGCGTGGTGGAAATCGCCGATTTGCTGTTTCGCCCGGTCAGTTCCGTCAGAAATTTTATATGGCGAAGCCGGCGCGCGAGCCGCGTGTATAACTAATTCGAGGTCAACCCCCGACGCCCAACCCCCATTTAACCGCCTAAAATGGCCTTTTAGCCGTTTTTAATATCTTACTGATACCAACCCTGCGGGTTCGCCCGCCCGTCGCCTTAAAGGGCTTGCCAGCGCGTTTTATGCAGGGGTTGCCTGGGAAGCGATGGGGGAGCAGCTACGGGCTGCATGGTCACCCACAATTCACCCTGGCCGGGCGGCGTCCCGCCGACCGGCAGGACCAGCGTGCTAGCACTACCGTCGTCGGGCAACACGCCCAACAGCACCGGCGGCGCGTCGCGGGTCTTGAGCCACAAAAGGCAGTGCTGGTCGGGCGGTACGTCGATCGCCCGCAGGTTACTGACATGAAGCCGGTTATCCTGGGTCTTCGCCACGGTCCATAACACCTCCCGCTGCGAACCGCGAATGGCGGCGATGGCCGCGTCCGGCTCCGAGGGCGGCGTCATCAGTTGCGGGGTCAATCCCAGCACCGCCGCAAACACCCCAGCCACAGCCAGCCCGCGCCAGAACCCCAGGCGGTTCCACCACGGTTCGCGGCGCGGCGCCGGAAACAGCCGGGTTTCAAGTGCGGTCCAGACTGGCGGCGGCGGCGGAACCTTCGGGCTTCCGACCGCCAGACGATTCAGGCGGCGTTCCCAGTCGGCCACAGCCTGGCGCAGGTTCGGGTGCGCCGGCAACAGTTGCTCGAAACGGCGCCGCGCCCCACCGTGCAGGCTACCCAGTACGTATTCGGCGGCCAGCGCATCGCGCCGGGATGGGGTTTGGACATTCATGGTTCACCCAGACAGGTTTTCAAGCGTTGCAGGCTGCGCCGCACCCAGGCCTTGACCGTGCCCAGCGGCCGGTCCATGCGCCGGGCGATAGCATCGTGCGTGAGCCCTTCGTAGTAGGCCAGCAGCACGGCTTGGCGCGGTTCCGGGTCCAATATCTCCAGACAGCGGGCGACCGCCGCGTCGCCGTGTTCGGTTTGTAACTGCTCATCAGGTCCTGGCCCGGCGTCGGCCAGTTGCTCCCAGCCAGCGTCATCCAGTTCTCCGCGCTGCCGATGATCGACGCGCCGCAGTCGGTCGATGGCCAAATGGCGGACGATGGTTCCCATCCAGGTGAACGGCTGACCGAGACCGGGGCGGTAATCGCCGGCCCGTTGCCAGATCCGCACGAAGCCTTCCTGCAACAGATCGGCGGCCAGTTCTCGATCGTGCACCAGCCGTAGCAACAGACCATACAGGGTCGGCGACGCCTGCCGGTAAAGCGCTTCAAAAGCGCGTCGGTCGTGCAACGCGCAACGCGCCAACAGATCAGCCAGAGGTTCTTGGGACACCATGAGTGAGGATCGATCCGGTTTTCGTGGAAAATTACTCTGGTGTGTCGGGCGGCGTCAATGAGGTAGGTTGCTAAAGCTCGTTCGATTGCAACGATGCATCGGTTTTACCGCCGCATCGCCATCTTTTGGGGACGTATGGGATCTGTCCGTGTTGTGGGTTGGCCCTGTTGGGAGAGGATTTTCTGTTGTCCGCCCTTCTAGGGCGTTCGAAAACCAGGATGGGGCTAGTATTAAGGCCTTGGGTTGCCATCTCAAAAAGCGACGACGACGCTCGTTTAAAGACGTTTAAAGATGTTTAAATATCGTTTAAAGAATGTTTAGTGTGTGAATTCTCTTTAAAATTCAATATATTGCAGAGGGTAATGTCCCC
>DAIRDI010000002.1:3309-31542 GCA_036796235.1 Candidatus Competibacteraceae bacterium
GTTTATGGGATGTAATGTCCCCGTTTATGGGATGTAATGTCCCCGTTTATGGGATGTAATGTCCCCGTTTATGGGATCTCGTCACTAGATGTCCCCGTTTATGGGATTTTTTGCGAACTTTCATAAAAAATTCACGAGAAAGTTTTGATTATCAAAAAATTATGGGAATGCCTTCAAAATCGGCTCCATGCCTCGAAGGCAGCGAACGCATCCGGACTACCGACGAGCGCGCGGCGATGGATTTTTGCCGGTAAGTTTGAGGCGCGGCCCGGAAATGTCCCCGTTTATGGGATAAATTAATGTCCCCATGAATTTATTTGAACATGGGGACATTTTTGCTATGCTGCCATTTATGGCCCGATCCAAAGACAAGCGCGGCGATGCGGAGTCTTCCCGAAAAATGGTTGCGACCGATCTGGCCGACCAAAACCTCAAGAAACACATTGCCGCCATCCATATCAACAACCGGCTGACGCTCACGCAGCGCAAGGCTTCGAACGTGTTGCTCTACAACGCCTACGAGAACTTGCAGACCGCGCGGGTCCATCGCATTCGAGTCAAGGATCTGGCCGAGGCGATCGGCTTCAACACCCACAATCTGGAACCGCTCAAGGAAGCCTTGAAAACGCTGGCGCGGACCGTGCTGGAGTGGAATATCCTCGACGAGAACGGCGCTCAGGAGGAATGGGGCGCCACCACTCTGCTGGCGCAGGCGGTCATCAAGGGAGGGTTCTGCACCTACGCCTACAGTCCGGACCTGTGCGAGAAGCTCTACCGGCCTGAGATTTACGCGCTGCTCAACCTCAGCATCCAGCGCAAGTTCAGCAGTGGCTACGCCCTGGCGCTCTACGAAAACTGCCTGCGCTATCGACGGATAGGCACCACGGGCTGGATCGGCCTGGACAATCTCAAGCGGTTGCTGGGCCTCGGCGAAAATGATTTATACTATCAAGACTTTCGGAAGTTCAACGACAAGATCATCAAGCCGGCGGTGCGGCAGGTCAACGAAACCTCGGATTTGTTTTTAGACACCCAGTACCAGCGCGACAACCGCCGGATCACGGCGGTGCGCTTTCAGGTCAGCGACAATCCGCAGATGCTGTTGTTCGCCCAAAAGCAGGCCGCGATGGCGGCATCTCTGGAGACGCCGGAGGCGTCGGTGGACGGCGAAGGGGAGGGAGAACGCTTGGAGCGGCTGCGCGAAAAGTTGGCCGCTTGTGGTCTGAGCGAGCGCCAGATCTGCTTGGCGCTCGCCACGCACGCTCCCACGTACCTGGAGGGCAACATCGCGGTGGTCGAGCGCGATCTGATCGCTGGCAAGGTGCAAAATTTGCCGGCTTACCTGCTGGCGGCGCTGCGCGAGGATTATCGGCCGGCGGTGCGGCTGCAAGCGCTGGCCGCCGATCCCGCGGCGACCGCCGGCGCCGTGGAGTGCGTCGAAACTCTGGAGGAGCGACGGGAACGGTTACGCACCCAATTCCAGGCCGAGCGCCTGCAAACGGCGCTGGAAAGCTTGACCCCCGTGGAGCGGGCGGCGCTGGAGCGCGACTACCTCGCCGGGCTGGAGCGGGGCGATGGGTTTGAAACCCGGCTCATTCTCGGCCTGCACCGGAAAAGCGGCCTCAACAGCAAAATCGTGGAAAGTCATTTTCGGGCGTTCGCCCGCGAGCGGCTGATCGGCGTCTTGGACGAGGCGGAATTTGCCGTCTATGCTGACCTTCAAGGGGAAGAAGGTCGCGAGGTCCCGACTGGCGCTTCCCGATCACAGGTCTCGAACAAGGGTTAGGCGTCATAGATCGGATCGAGAGGGATAGAGTCGCTTTCCCGTTCGGAAGACGGCTCCACGTTCCTCGGCGATGGAGGAAAACAATGCGGCGAGCTCGGGTAGCCTGGATTTTTCTCGTGTGGCTCGGAATGGGCTGTGCGGCGTTTGCGACGACCGATGGCCTTCCCGATCGGGGTGATTTCGACCACGGGGTGTTCGCTCATCTGGGGAGCGGATTCCTGATCGGCGGTGTTTTGATCGTGCTGGGAGGGATAGGGGGTGGGATGGCGTTGCTCCACGGCGCCCGCCGCCGCTGGCTGCGGACGGAAGGGGAAGAATTCCGGGCTCGGATCGCCGCACTCGACGGCCAGCGCCGCGATACGGAAGCGGAGCTGGCCAAAACGGAAGCGGAACTGGCCAACCAGACTCAGGCGTTGGAAACCCTGCGGGACGGCGAGCGGCGTCTTCGAAACCTGACCCAGCAACTTCCCATCGGTGTTTTCATGACCGACCTTCAAGGTCAGCACCTCTACGTCAACGAGCGCTGGCGTCGGTTGTCTGGCCTGACCGCCGAACAGGCCATGGGACTGGCATGGACGCAGGTCGTGCATCCCGACGATCGCGACCCCATTGCGCGGGGTTGGCGGCAAGCCGTTGAGAGCGGCGCCGAATTTGTGGCCGACCACCGGTTTTGCAGTCCCTCGGGCCGGGTGAGCTGGCTGAACACCCGAATCGTGCCTCTGCTGAATCAGGCGGGCCGAGTGAGTGGTTATTTAGGCGCCAACGCCGATATCGCCGAGTTGAAGAAGGCCGAGGAGACCTTGCGAGCCAGCGAGGCGCGCTTCCGCGGCTACTTCGAACTGCCGCTGATCGGCATCGCCTTGACCGGACCCGACAAGCGCTGGTGGGAGGTCAACGACCGGCTGTGCGAGATGCTCGGTTACCGGCGGTCGCAATTGTTGCGCTTGAGCTGGTCCGAGTTGACGCATCCCGATGATTTGGCCACCGAGGTGGCGCGGTTCGAGCGGGCCATGAATCGCCGGATCGAGAGCTACTCGCTCGACAAGCGTTTTATTCGCCCGGATGAATCGGTGCTTTACGCCAGCGTTTCCAGTCGTTGCGTGCGTCGGTCCAACGGCGTGGTGGATTACTTTGTGACCGTGGTGCAGGACATCACCGAACGCAAGCAGGCGGAAGAACGGATTCAGCAGCTCTCGCAGTTTGACCCACTGACCGGATTGCCCAACCGGGAACTGTTGACCGACCGTCTGCAACAGGCGGTGTTGCGTGCTGGCCGCGATCACACGCAGGTCGGGGTGTTGTTGGTGGATCTCGATCACTTCAAGCGGATCAACGATACCTTGGGCCATCCAATCGGCGACCAATTGCTGCGGGAATTGGCGGCGCGATTGCAGCAGAGCGCTCGGCCCTGCGATACCGTGTCCCGGCAAGGAGGCGATGAGTTCGCCGTTCTGCTCCCCGATTTAGACGCCGACGACGAGACCGCTCGAACCGCGCAACGGATTGTGGACGCCGTCGCCCAACCCTGCCGGGTCGATAGCCACGAATTGCACGTCACATGTAGTATCGGCATCAGTTCCTACCCGCGCGATGGGCGCAGCGCCGAGATGCTGTTGAAGAACGCCGATACCGCTTTGTATCGCGCCAAGGACATGGGGCGGAACAGCTATCAGTATTACCTGTCCGGCGCCACGATGGTCGCTCACGAACGGCTGACGCTGGAGACCAGCCTGCGCCACGCCGTGGAGCGTCAGGAACTGGAGCTGTACTACCAGCCGAAGTGGGATTTCCACACCGCCGCCATCACCGGCTGTGAAGCCCTGGTCCGTTGGAACCATCCTCAACTGGGGTTGCTGCCGCCGGCTCGGTTTATCGCGATCGCCGAGGACAGCGGCCTGGTTCTCCCCCTCGGGGAATGGGTGCTGCGCACCGCGGTCCGCGAGGTCGGCCGCTTGCACAACGGCGGTTTTACCGGATTGCGCGTGGCGGTCAACCTGTCGGCCCGCCAGTTCCGCCAAGTCGAACTGGCGGATTTGGTCCATCAGGCGCTGGCGGATAGCGGGTTCGATTCAAGCTGCCTGGAACTGGAATTGACCGAAGGCATCCTGATGCACCATACCGAGGAGAATCTGGCGACGCTGAAGGCGTTCAAGAGCATGGGGGTGCGGATCGCCATCGACGATTTCGGCACCGGCTACTCGTCGTTGAGTTACCTGCAACGTTTTCCCGTGGATGTGCTCAAGATCGACCGCTCTTTCGTCATGGATCTGCCCGCCAGCGCCAGCAGCGGCGCCATCGTGGAAGCCATCGTCACCCTGGCGCACGGGCTGGGGCTGGAAGTGGTGGCGGAAGGCGTGGAAACCGCGGAGCAAAGGGATTTCTTGGGCGCGCGCGGTTGCGACGAGGGTCAGGGTTACCTGTTCGGGCGACCGATGCCGCTGGTCGAATTCCGGAAGTTCCTGGCCCAGGATCGGCTCAGAACGGTAGCAGCAATGGCGTCGCCAACAAAGTGAGCGCCATGATCGACAGCAGCAGCGGCAGCCCTACCTTGACGAAGTCGTTGAACCGGTAGCCGCCGGGCGCCAGCACCAGGGTGTTGACCGGCGAGGAAACCGGGGTCAGGAAGGCCGCCGAGGCCGCCACCGCCACGGTCATGGCGAAGGGGTAGGGCGAGAAGCCCAGCTTTTGCGCGGCGACGATGGCGATCGGCGCCACCAGCACCGCCGTGGCGGTGTTGGAGATGAACGCGCCGACCAGCGCCGCCAGCACGAAGATGCCCGCCAGCAGCGCCAGCGGCCCGAACGGCCCGAGCCCCGTCGCCAGCCCGTCCGCGACCAGCGCCACGCCGCCGGTCTGCTCCAGCGCCCTGGCCAGCGGCAACATGCCGGCGATGACCACCAGGCTGGGCCAGTTGATCGCCCGATACGCATCCTCCATGCGCAGGCAGCGGAACAGGCCCATGGCCATGGCCGCCAGCAGCACCGCCGCCACGTTGTGGACCAGGCCGAACGTCATCGCCGCCACCATCGCCAGCAGGATCAGCAGCGCGAACGGCGCCTGCCGATAGGCCGGAGCCACTTCGCTCAGTTCCGCCGGTAGGTTGAGCACCAAAAAATCCTTGGCGTCGCCGCGCAGCCGGCCGATCTGCTTCCAGGCGCCGGCGACCAACAGGATATCGCCGAAGGCCAGTTTTTCCTCGGTCAGGGTTCCCGGCAGCGGATGGTCGCCCCGGCGGATGCCCAGCACGCTCAGACCGTGGCGGGAGCGGAAGGCCGCCTGTTGCAGGTTCTGGCCGATCAGCTTCGAGTCCGGCGGCAGCAACACCTCGGCGATACCCAGCTCCTGAGCCAGATTCTGGTGCTGGCTGTCTTCCACAATCAACGCGGTCAGATCCTCACTGGCGCGCAACCGGTCGGCCGCGTCCGCCGGGCCGACCACGTACAGGGCGTCGCCGGGGCGAAACTCGGTGTCGGCGAGGGCGGGGAGGATGGATTCGCCGAAGTGACCGCGGCGCTGGATGCCGACGATGGTGACGCCGTACCGGGTGCGCAGCTCGGCCTGGGCCACGGTCTGGCCGGCCAACGGCGAATCCATGCCGACATGCAAGCGGTGCAACTGGCCGGTCAAATCGTAACGCTCGGCCAATTCCCGCAAGGTGTGGCGGCGGGCGGCGAGTTCGGTCCGGGGCGGGCTGGCCGGCAGCAGGCGGGAGCCGACGAGCCACATGTAGACGATGCCCGCCGCGAGGGCCAGCAGGCCGATGGGGGTGATGTCGAAGAACCCGAACGGTTGCAGGCCGGCGTTGCGCAGGGCGTCGTTCACCACCAGGTTGGGCGGGGTGGCGATCAGGGTCAGCATGCCGCTGAACAGCGCGGCGAAGGCCAGCGGCATCATCAATCGGCCCGGGCTGATGCCGAGCCGGGCGGCAATGCCCAGCGCCACCGGGATGAAGATCGCCACCACTCCGGTGGAGCTCATGAACGCCCCCAGTCCGGCCACCGCCAGCATCAACAGCACCAGCAGCCGGTTTTCGCTGGCGCCGGCCATTCGGGTCAGCCAGACGCCGACCTGATAGGCGACGCCGGTGCGAACCAGTCCCTCGCCGACCACGAACAGCCCGGCGATCAGCAGGATCAACGGATCGCCGAAGCCGGCGACCGCCTCGGTCGCCGGCAGGATGTCGCCGAGAATCAGCGCCAGAATCACCAGCAGAGCCACCACGTCCGGCCGCAGTCGGTCGCTGGCGAACAGCACGACGGTGGCGGCCAGCAGGCCGAACACGAAGACGGCGTCATTCTCGATCATGATGGGTTAAATCCCTGTCGAAGTGGGCGCGGGCGGTGATAAACCGTGGGAAAATAGACGGCAAATTAGCCGAAACAGGGGGGCTGTGTCATGTCGGCGATCGAAGAATCGGTCTTTTTCCCGTGCGGTCCGCTCCGGCTGGCCGGTTCGCTGTGCCGGGCGCCGGGTCCGGACGCGGTGGCGATCACCCACCCGCATCCGTTGTATGGCGGGGAAATGAACAACCCGGTGGTGGACCTGTTGGCCGAAAGCTACCAGCGGCGGGGTTATACGACGCTGCGCTTCAACTTTCGCGGCGTCGGGGCCAGCGACGGGCGCTACGACGAGGGCCGCGGCGAGCAGGACGATGTGCGGGCGGCGGCGGCCTACCTGACCGGACTGGGCAAGACCGTGACCGACTTGGCCGGCTATTCCTTCGGCGCTTGGGTCAACCTGAGCCTGCATCCGCCGCTCGCCACGGTTCGCCGGCAACTGCTGGTGGCTCCGCCGGTGGCGTATTTCGAGATGGGCGCCGTGGCCGCGCCACCGGCGGAATTGGTCGTCATCGCTGGCGACCGCGACAGCTTCGCGCCGCTGTCCGTGCTGCGGGAACAGATGCCGCGCTGGCATTCCGCCGCCCGGTTGCGCGTGTTGCCGGGCGTCGATCATTTTTTTCGGAGCGGGCTGGAGCGGCTGGCGGAAGCCGTGGCGGAGACGTTACCCGACGCCTGATCAGATCTTGATCGGGGTGACGATCATCTGAATTTCCCGCAGGTGCAGACGGCGTTGCATGGCGATGGCCGTGTGGTTGTGCAGCCAGCCGATCAACCAGCTTTCGCTGGGGAAGATCAGCTTGCTACTCAGACAGATGCTGTTGGGATAATCCATGACGACCCTGACGATCAGTTCTTCCAGCTCCGCTTCCACGTCGGTGCCATAGGTCGCGTAAGAGGTCGCGGCCCAGCCTTGCTGGTGGCAGTAATGCACGTAGTAGCGCAGCGAATTTTCGATCTGGTATTGCAGCGAGCGCAGCGCACCTTTGCCGCCGTAGCTCTCGGCGTCCACCTCACCGACGCTGACGAAGATGAAGTTCTTGAAATGGCCGGGGAACAACTCGTTGAGCCACTTGAGCGCGTACATGCCCAAGCCGCGGTTTTTGCCGATTAGGAAAACCGCGGTCGGTTGCGCGGCGTCCAGCGGCGGTTCCGGCAGATCCTCTTCGTTCCAGTCCGGGCGCGGCGCGTACAGCGCGTCGATCAGCTGCAACTGTCGGCGGACTTGTTCGTAATGCTGCTTGATCAACACGCACAGACCGATGATCAGACCGGTGACGAGCAGCGTCAACCAGCCGCCCTCGGTGAACTTCTCTACCACCGTGACCACCAGAATGCCGCTGGCCACCACGAATCCGAGCAGCGCCAGCAACAGCCGCGATTTCCAGTTCGCCTCATCGTAGCGGCTCCGCCACCAATGCCGGCACAGGCCCAGCAGCGACAGCGAAAAGGTCAGAAAAACGTTGATGCTGTACAGCACCACCAGGATCGCCACGTTGCCCCGAGTCCACAGCAGCAGGCCGATCGCTCCCAGCCCCATCAGGAAAATCCCGTTCTGGGTGACCAGGCGGGCGGACAGGTTGCGAAACTGACGGGGCACCCAGGAATCCACCGCCATGCTGGCCAGCACCGTCGGTCCGCCGAGGAAGCCGGTGTTGCAGGCGGCGAACAGCAGTCCTGCTTCCAGGACCAGCACCACGGCGAGCAGGGTGAAGCTGGTGGTGGGATCGAATTGTAAGCTATCGATGATGGCGCCGAAGGTCACCGCGTTCAGGGTCTGGTGGGCGACAGGCTGGACCTCCCAGAGCAGGTAGAGCAGGAGGATGCCGCCGGCGGTGAAACTGAGCGCGCCGGCCATGTAAAACATGGTGAACCTGCCGGTGCGGACTCGCGGTTCGCTCAGCATATTGACGTTGTTGGAGACCGCTTCCAAACCCGTGTAAGTGCCGCCGCCCAGCGAATAGGCGCGCAGAAACAGCGAAACGGCAAAGATCCAGCCCATTTCCTGGGTGAGTTGCTCGGTTTCCGCAATGGTGTCCGGAATGAGGTGGGGCAGGCCGTCAGCGTGGGCGATGATCCCGTAGACGATCAGGAACGCATGGGTAAGGAAGAAGCCGACCAGGATCGGCAACAACAGCTTGAGGGGTTCCTTGAATCCGCGCAGGTTGAGACCGATCAAGATGATGCCGAGCGCCATCTCGATGGTCAGTTTGTAATCCTGGGCGCCCGGCGGCAGCAGACTGAGTAACGCGCTGACGCCGGCGGCGATGGAAATGGCGATGGTCAGCATGTAGTCCACCAGCAGGGCCGCGCCCGAAGTCAAGCCGGCGCGCGGTCCCAGCAGCTGAGTGGCCACTTTGTAACCGCCGCCGCCGCTGGGGAACAGTTCGATGACCTGGTTGTAAGCCAGAGCGATGACGAACACGGTCACGAAGGTGGCGGCCGCCAGATACAGGCCGAAATGGGTGTAAGGACCCAGCGCCAGAAATCCGGCCTCCGGTCCGTAGCAGACCGAGGATAGACCGTCGGCGCCAAGGCTGATCCAGGCCAGGAAGGCAACCAGGGCGATGTTTTGCCGGGTTTGTGGTTGAGAAGGATCGGGCGGTTTGCCGGCGACCTCTTCCTCAGGCTTGTCAACAAACGGCATGAGGGCTCTCGTCGCTATTTTTTTCCCGGCGCACTATAACGCACAATTCGACGTCTCCCGCAGCAACTCCAACAATTCCTCCGCCGAAATCCGGCCTCCCGCGCCAGTCCCCTCCAACAACCGATCGGCCAAATCCCGTTTTTGGTGGTGCAGGGCGACGATCTTCTCCTCAATGGTGCCCTGGGCCACCAGGCGGTAGATAGTCACCGGCCGTTGCTGGCCGATGCGGTGCGCCCGGTCCGAGGCCTGATCCTCCACCGCCGGGTTCCACCAGGGGTCCATGTGGATGACGTAATCGGCGGCGGTGAGATTCAGTCCCAGCCCGCCCGCTTTCAGGCTGATCAGGAACACGTCGCCCCGGCCGGCTTGAAAGGCGTCCACCCGGCGTTTGCGCTCCGCGGCCGGGGTACTGCCGTCGAGATACTGATAGGTGACCTTCTTGCGATCCAGCAGCTCGCGGAGGATGGCCAGATGATCGACGAACTGGCTGAACACCAGGGCCTGGTGGCGGTTTTCCAGCAGCTCGTCGAGAATCTCCTCGAACGCCGCCAGCTTGGCTCCACCCAGATCGGTGTCCGGCAGCGCCAGCCTCGGATGACAGCAGGCCCGGCGCAGCTTCATGATCTCGGCGAGAATCTGGAAGGACTTCTGCTGGTCGGCGTCGTCGACCTTGGCGAGGCGGATCAACGCCTGTTGGCGCAGGGCCTCGTACAGGGCCGACTCCTCCGGCCCCAACTCCACCCGGCGCAGAATCTCGGTGCGCGGCGGCAGCGACTCCAGGACCTCGGATTTCAACCGGCGCAGGATGAACGGTTGGATCAGTTGCTTGAGCCGGTGACGGGCCGCGTTATCCCGATCGCGCTCGATAGGCGTGGCGAAGCGCTGGTTGAACCGCTCCAGGGAGCCGAGCAGGCCCGGGTTGATGAAGCGGAACAGGTTCCACAGTTCGCCCAGATGATTCTCGATCGGGGTGCCGGTGGCGAGCATTTTGAAGTCGCCGCGCAGGCTCATGGCCGCCTGAGAGCGCTTGGTGGCCATGTTTTTGATGGCTTGCGCCTCGTCGAGCACGATGGTTCGCCATTCCCGGCCCGCCAGCAACTCCGCCTCTTGCTGCAACAGCCCGTAGCTGCAAATCAGCAGATCGAACGGCCCCAACTGGGCCAGGGTCCGCGCGCGGTCGCCGGCGCCAAACACGACCGGGTTCAGCGTGGGGGCGAACCGCCGGATCTCATCCAGCCAGTTCAGGCACACCGAGGTGGGCGCCACCACCAGGGCCGGACCGTCCGCGGCGCGGGTCAGCAGCAGGGCCAGGGCTTGCACCGTCTTGCCCAAGCCCATGTCATCGGCCAGACAGGCGCCCACGCCCCAGTGCGCCAATCGCGCCAACCATTGAAAGCCGTCCGCCTGGTAATCCCGCAGTTCGGCCTGTAGGGTCGAGGGGGCCACCGGTTGCAGCGCCTCGGCTTCGCGCAACCGTTGTAGGTGCGCTTTCCAGGCGGCGTCCGCGCGCACCGTCCCCGCCTCGGCGGCGAGCGGTTCCAGGGCCGAAGCCGCCAGCGGGTGAAACCGCACGCCCGTGGCGCTCGGTTCGCCGAAGCCGCGCAGTTCCTCCAAACGACGGCGAAATTCCCCGGTCAAGGCCAGGAACCGGCCCTCGCCCAGCGGCAAAAACCGGCCGGGAGCCTGCTCGATCAGTTCCAGTAGCTGGCGCATGCTGAACACCTGTTCGTCCAGGCGCAGCTCGCCGTCGAGATCGAACCAGTCCCGATGACGCTTGATATGCAGGCGGAGCTGCTGGAGGGAAGCCGGCCGGCCGACCTTGAACGCCTCGCCCTCCGGCCATTCCAGCACTGCCTGGTCGCCCAGGGCTTGCAGTTCCAGCAGCGCCTCCAGGCAGGTTTCCGGATCGGGCAGAATCCATTCGCCGCCGACGGTGGGCTGGCGCGACAGAGTGGGGACGGCGGTCGCGACCTGCGCCACCCGTCGGCGTTCCAGTTTTAGATCGCGCCGGGCCTGTATCCGCTTGCCGTCGATTTCGGCGATCACCCGCTCGCCGCCGAAACCGGGCCGGTACGAGGGACCGCTGGTGGCGAACGGTCGGACCAGCAACTCGATTTTCAGCCCTTCGCCGAAGGGCAGAAGGTGGACATGTGGCAAGGAATCGGCGGCGACTTCCTCCAGATGGTCCACGCCGGCATCGATGCTGGACTGCACGGTGACCAGATTCGACAGAGCCGCCACGGTTTCCAGCACGCGCGCCTTGGCCGCCGCCGGAACCACCAGTCCCTGGCCCAGGATCTTCATGACCCGCTGGTGGGCCTCGTTGAACGCGATCACCTTGAGTCGAGTCGGAGTTTCCTTGACCACTCGCAGCGGCTCGTCCGCCAACGCCGAGGGAGACAGTTCCAGGCGCCATTGCGAGCCTTGCGGGGTGATCAGCAGTTCCGGCTCGCCGCGGACCAGTTCCACCCGCACCGCCGGGAGATCCGCCCAGAACACCAGCGGGTGGCCGATCAGCAGCGGCAGCGCCTTGCGGGTATCGATTTCGTGGCTGGTCCCGCCGTAGTAACCCGAATAGATCGGGCGAATGCAGGTACAAAGTTCGCGATCCTGGGGGGTGAGTGACTCCACTTTTTCCGGGTGGCCGTACAGTCGTTTTAAAGCCACGGGTCGGCCTGGCGTCCACTGTCCTCGGGCGTCGCGTTTCTGTTCGCGGGGGCTGATCGTACAGCTGCCACTCTTATGCCAGCTGATCCACCACACCAGCCGCGTCTGCGCGGCGGCTGCCGGGGAATCCTGCCCGGACTGCGTCAGATCGAGCAGCGCGCTCAGGGCATGTTCCCAAGGTTCCTTGAGTTGGAGCAGTCGGGTGAGAGGACGCCCGCCGGCTTCGGGCGATGCGGCATCCGGAGCCTTGTCCAGGCAGCGCAGGAGTTCGTTGAGTTCGGTCGCGCACCAGTGATAACCGTTCACGCATGCGATGTCCGACAAGATCGATGTCGGATCGCGCAAGTCCCGCGGTTTGATGGCGTTCAGCCAAAACAGGGACAGCAACTGGAAAAGGCGGTCGAGCGCTGGGATGGGGGCGGTTAGATCCGGCGGAGCGATTTTGTTGAGCTGCCCCTGCTGGGCGTCCACGACCTGCCGCAGACTCCGATAGACGTCCGCGTAGGAGTAGTGCGCGCCCTTGTCGAACAGCGGCGTCATGGCATCCGTCGCCCGGCGGAGGTGGGGGACGGTCCCGCGGGCCAGCAGCGCCAGGATGAAAAAGACGCCGGCCAGATAGTCGAAGAAAATTTTGCGCTTGCCGGTGCGTTTGCGGAGCAGTTTTAGCGCGTTTTCGTAATGCTGGATGGCCTCCTCGTCCTGCCCGTCGAGGAACGCCAGCCAGCCGTGCAGAGCTTCGCGGTAGTCCGTCGGCTCCGGACTTCGGGACAGATAGTGCCGCGCCCGCGCCGGATTGTCGCGCAGCAAGGCCTGTTCGGCCAGGTAGTAACACAGCGGCTCGGCGCAGCGGTTCTCGGCCAGCAGGCTTTCACCCAGGGCGAGCAGTTCCTCGGCCGGCTCCAAGTCCCGCGCCGTCGCGGCGAACAGGGTCGCCAGCGCCTCGCCGAGCAATTCGTCGGGCAGCGCGCGCAGACCGTCGGCGTCGAGGGGGTCGTTGAAGATCAGCAGCCAGGGGGAAGATTGCGCCAGGTCGCTGGGGTAGGACCTGACGCAGGCTTGCAGGATGCGTTGTACCCGCGCCATGTCGCCCCGGTGAAAGGCGATGCGAAACTCGCGCAGCGCCTGCCGATAGCTTTGGAAATACAGATAATCGCCCCAACCGGGGATTTTGATCGCCTCCTGCACGGCCTTGGCAAACATCTCGAAACGACCTTCCCGCACGGTCCGGCGCGTGATTTCCTCGACCGCCAGGGGGTGGCAGAACCATTGATGGTTGGAGCCAGTCACCAGTTTTTCGCGGGCCAGCCGATCGAGCACCGGTCCCAAACCCGGCTGGGGAAAACCCTTGAACTTGAACAGCGGCAGCCCGCAGCGCCGGATGGCATTGGTGAGCGGGGTCTTGGTGACGCCTTCAAAAATGACGGATAGCAATTGCAGGACGGCTTGTTCCAGGGGAGGCAACGCTTCGTAGGCGTCGATCGTTCGCTGGCGAAGCAGGCGATTATCGGCAACAGGCATGGAATGTTCTCTCAGGCTCCCAAGCGCGATCGTGAAGCGGACATCAATGGCTTCTTGCGCAAAAGCCGCCGCCCCGCAGGGGAGCGGCGGCTTCATCAGTCGCATCGATTACGCGACGTTGATGGCGATCTTGCGCGGTTGAGCCTGTTCGGTCTTGGGAATCCGCAGCGTCAGCACGCCCTGATCAAACTCGGCGGAAACCTTTTCGGTATCCAATTCCCTGGAAAGCGTGAATACCCGCCGATAGCGCGGCAGGCTCACTTCGGCGTGACTGGCTTCCATGCCCTCCGGCATGGCCAGGTTCAACTGACCCTCAATAGTCAGCGTATCGGCTTCCACGCGCAGGTTGAGCTGATCCTTGGTCACGCCCGGCAGATCCGCGTACAGGGTGATGCCGGCACTGTCCTCGACGACGTCCACCGGCGGCAACAGGGCGGCCTCGGTGGGGGGTGTCTGAGTTTCCTGAGTCGCAACGGTCTTTTCGCTCATGACGGTTCCTCCTCGGTTATTGAATGTTGATCCGGCGGGGCTGGGCCGACTCACGGCGCTTGACGCTGATGTGCAGCACGCCGTCCCGATAGTTGGCGGTCACGGCGTTGGGATCGATGTCGTCGGGTAGGCTGATCACCCGGCGGAACCGCCCCGCGAACCGTTCGTTGATATGCGCGATGGTCTTTTCATTCGGCGCGGCCAGCGTGCTCTTGCGTTCGCCGGAGAGACTGAGCACACCGCGTTCGAGATGGACGTCCACGGTCGCGGGGTCCAATCCCGGCGCAAAGGCGTAGATCTCCACCGATTGCGGCGCACCACCCACGTTCAGGGCCGGGAACCCACCCCGCCCAAAACCGCGAATGCTGGGAGAAACTTCGAAAGCCTGCTGCATCTCGCGCTGCAGGCGGTCCAGTTCCGCAAAGACATCACGGGGAAATAAGGAGCGATACATGACAAATTCCTCCATTCAGGTTGATCGGGAGTCCCTCGGTCACACAACTCCGGTATTCCTAACTGATATGGGGATAAAGCGAGTGGTTTCAAGCCCCTTGATATGGGGTATCACCGCCCGTGCATCCTTGCGCGCGACGCCGACCACCCGGCTGGCGGCGCTCGATCTGAAGTTGAAGAGTTCGAGAAGGGCTCGATTCGCCGTTCAGGGGCCTTTCTTCAACACCGCCGCGCCGCCCAGTTCGCCCAACGCCGCCTTGTCCAGATCGGTCCACAAGGTCCCCGGACCGGCATGCAGGATGGTGACCCGCAGGTCTGGGTTCAGGTGCTGGGCGAACTCCCACAGAACAAACGCCGCCGGATCGCCGAACGCGGCGGCCTTCAGCTCGAAACCCCGAGCCTTCTCGCCTTCCACCCAGGCGAGGGTGCTGGCTTGCGCCTGGCCCAGGGTGCGGGTTTTGTCGGCGCGGACCAGCGCGGTTTGTTTCTCGATGTCCGCCACCTGGCGCAACGCTTCCGCCTGGAGTTGGGCCACCTGTTTTTCCTGATCGGCCTGAATTTCCGCCTTGAGCTTCTCGGTTTCCTGGGCGACCTGCCGGCGGCGCTGCTCGACCAGTCCCAGCTCGGTATTGAGGTCCGCCTGCTTGCGGGCGGTGTTCTGCTTCTCCTTGTTGGTCAAGTCCTGCTCGACGGCGATGCTGGCCTGTTGGATCGGATCGAGGATCTGCATGGGTACGTTGACGTGCCGGATCAGGGCGTCGTGGACGATGATGCGCTTCTCCTTGATGGTCCTGGCGAGCGTGTCGGTTAGATCGTTCTGAAACTTCTCGCGGCCCTCGCCGACGATGAAATCCCGGGCGCGATACGCCGAACCCTTTAGCCGCGAGACCGAGAGAATTTGCGGCATGATGATCTTGTCCACCACCGCCGGCAGGTCGCCGTAGCTTTGAAAAATCCAGGCGATATGTTCCGGCGGAAACTCGAACTCCACCGTCATGTCCAGACTGATCTCGAAGCCGTCGCGGGAGGGAAACTCGACGAACTGGTTGAGACTCAGCAAATGGCTGACATCCGGCGGCGGCGTGGGTTGCGTGGGGGTCCCCGGGGCCGCGGGCTTGGCGGATTCGGCCGGGGCGGCTCTCCGCGCGGCGCTCGCCGGGCGGGACGCGGCCGCCGCCGGCGCCTGCTGTTGCGCCCGATAATCCAGCCGCTTTTCCATCTGCTCGGCCAGCGCCCGTTGCTGCAAGCTCTCCATCGCCACGTTTTGGAGCGCCATCGGGGCCTTGGTGATGACTTCGCCGCCGGTCTTGCCGAGCAACGACACCTGATTGAGGCCGATTTCCAGCAGATCGACTTGCAGCGCCTTGGGGTTCACGTAGTACAGCCCCGGTTGCAGGATGTCCTGTCGCACGCCTTTTTCGCCGGGTCCGGCGAAGGCGGCGGCGGTGGTCTGCTGGCCCGACAGGCTGGTCACCACCCCGACGTACCCGATCGGAATGCTGATGGCGTCGACGATATCGACCTGGTAGCCGTGGGGATTCAGGCGATGCTGGCCGGGACCGAGCACCTGGCGCCAGATGCCTTTCTGACCGGGTTCCGCCAGAAACTCGCCGGGGGGCAATTCGGTCCCGACCTTGGCCGTGACCACGCCCACCTTGCCGGTGGGAATGGCGATGACCGGCACGATCTGGCGCTCGTACAGCCAGGGATTGCGAAAATGCCGGCCCTCGCCGAGCGGCTGTTCCAGAATGCCTTTCTGGCCCGGCTGGGCGAGAATCTGGCCGGGCGGCAGCGGATCGCCGCTCTTGGCGGTGAGAATCGCCATGGCGCCTGGCTCCACGTAGAACCGACAGAAGCCCCATTGCCAGAGCAACCAGCCCGCGACCAGCACGCCGACCGCGCCGGCGGCCCATCCCGTCTTGCTCATCATGGCCGCGCCTCCTTGGTTAAATAGGGTTGGAACAGCCCGCCGAAACTGTCCGGCGCGTCGCTGCCGAGCAGGGTGACGATGCGCGGTCCGAGTTTCTCGTGAAAGGCGTGGCGGGCCAGGTTCATACCGGTTTTGAAGGCGCGCACCTGGGACGCGAGCACGTCCGCCCGCGCCTGATTGTGCAGCGCGATCACGTCGCGCTCCGCCTGCGCCCTGGCCAGAATCGCCTCCGCTTGAGCGGCGGCGGCGGCGTTCTCCAGGCGGGCGACTTCCAGTTCCCGGCCCGCGGCGGTGACTTGCACGGCCAAGTCCTGTTCCGCCTGGATCAGCGCCTGGATGCGGCGGGTTTCCGCCGCCACCTTTTCCTGATTCTGTTGCGCCAGCATTTCCTGTCGGGTCAGTTCCGCCAGCGAGCGGGCCTGTTCGATCTGCTGCTCGAACTTGCGGGCGTTCTGCACGCTCACCTCCCGGTCGCGGATGATGCTGGCGATGGCGTCGGGGGTCGCGATGTTGCGGATCAGCACCGAGCGGATCGCCACGCCCCACTGGCTCATCTTCTCGCGCAGGTGTTGCTCCAGATTGTCCTGAAACTTCTGCCGGGTTTCGCCGACGATGAAGTTGATCGCCGGATGCTTGCTGCCCTCGATGCGGCTGAATCCCCGCGCCCGGGGCAGGATCAGCTTTCTGAGCACGTCCTCCATATCGCCGACCTGATGGGTCATCAGCGCCGCCCGGTCGCGTTCGATGCTGAATTCGATCGTTCCCTCGACGTTGACGTTGAAGCCGTCCAGGGTCAGGAAGCTGATGGCGTCCTCGCCGCCGAGCACGAAGCGCTGGCTTTGCAGCGTGACCTCGACCACGTTGTAGACGTAGGGATTCAGGTAATAGACACCGGGATCGAGCGTGCGGGAGACGACGCCCTTCAGGCCATCCTCCACCAGATAGGTATTGCGGGCTTCCGGGAGAAGATCGTCGTTCAGCACATCCTGGCCGACCAGGGAAGTGACGACGCCCACCGCGCCGGGACGGATGGCGAGGGCGTCGAACAACTGGACCCGGCAGGCGTAGGGATTGATCCGGTAATTGCCGGGGCGCAGCACGGCGGCGAGGATGCCTTTCTCGTCGTCCGGACCGGCCTGGTTGCAATCGCCCGCGACGACGATCCGGCCCGGCGGCGGGTCCCGGCCGTACAGCCGCGCGAGCACGCCGACCTTGCCGGCGGGAATGTTCGTAATCGTGGCGATCCTCCAGCCCCAGGCATAGGGGTTGCGGAAATGCCGTCCTTCCGGCAGCACCTCGAACTGGATGCCTTTTTGGCGCGGCTCCACGGCGAGGATCGCGCCCGGCGGCAGATCGTCGCCGATTTTGCGGATCAGGACGGCGATTTCCCCGGAACCTGGTTCGATGCGGCAGAAATACCAGACGAACACACTCACGCCGACCAACAGGCCGACGGCGAGACCGAAACCGCCCAGCCGCGCCAGGAGACCGAGTAATTTTCGCAAGGTTGAAACGGGGATGGTGGAGTTGACGGGTCGGATGGCCATGATTCGCTCTGGGTCATCTGGGTTTGTGGATGGGTGAAAACCTGTACGCTGTCGCGACCGTTATTCTAGGCGGCGTACATAGTGAGATCGGCATTTTTGCACAGTTCGTGGGCGGTCGCCCCTTGGTCGGGATACCGAGCGATGCCCAGGCTGGCGCTGGTCGTGTTCTTTGCGTGGATATAAAGATTTACAGTCGCAAGCACACTATCGATTATTCCACGTGGAATATCGCGACGAGACGTGGATCGGGCGGGGGCAACGGTCGGACCGATGGATTGCCTCCGCCCGATCGGTCACCCCGCCTCGGGCCGTGGTTCGCCCATCGCCCGCGACTCTGCCTCCTCGACCCAGCCGCCGCCCAGCGCCTTGTACAGATCGATCAGCGCCAGCAGCACGTCGCTCTGGCTTTGCGCGGCGGTCAGCTCGACGTCGAACAGATTGCGCTCGGCGTCGATCACTTCAATAAAGCTGACCAGGCCGTTGTCGTAGCGCAGCCGCGCCAGGCGCAGCGAGCGGCGCAGCGCCGCCAGTTGCGCCTCCTGCGCCTGCACGCGCTCCCGGTTCTTGCGCAAGGCGATCAGGCTGTCCTCCACCTCGGCGAACGCGGTCTGGATGGCTTTTTCATAGCCGGCCAGCGCCTGCTGTTGCACGGCCTCCGCCGCCTGCACCTGCCCGGCGATCCGACCGGCGGTGAAGATCGGCACGCTCAGAACGCCGCCGTAGTTCCAGGCGCGCGACGGGCCTTGAAACAAATCCTCCAGTTGCGGGCTGACGTAACCGAACAGCCCGGTCAGGGAAATCACTGGAAAGTAGGCGGCCTTGGCGACGCCGATATTGGCGTTGGTGGCGATCAAGGTTTGTTCCGCCTGGCGCAAGTCGGGCCGTCGTTCCAGGAGCTCGGACGGCACGCCGGCCGGCACCGGCGGCTGGCCGAGTTCGTCGAGCGTCTGCCCGCGGGCGATGGCGCCGGGATTGCGTCCCAACAACAGGCTGAGCGCGTTCTCCCGTTGAGCGATGGCGAGTTCCAGTTGCGGGATTTGCACCGCCGTCGCGTAGTACTCCGCCTCGGCCTGGCGCGCGTCCAGTTCCGAAGTCAGACCGCCCTGGAAGCGCAACCGGGCGATGCGCAGCGATTCGGCGCGGGTTTCCAGAGTCTGGCGGCTGATCGCCAGTTGCTGGTCCAGCGACCGCAATTGCACGTAATTCCCGGCGACCGCCGTCACCAGCGCGAGAATCACCGTGCGCTGGGCCTCTTCCGTGGCCAGCAACTCGGCCTGCGCCGCCTCCGTGGCGCGGCGCAGGCGGCCGAACAGATCCAGCTCGAAGGACAGCAGGGCGCTGGCCTGATAGAGGCTCCGTATCGTGGAATCATCAGTCGGACTGACGCCCGCGGGCGTCCGGGTCCGATCGCCGCCGACCTCCGCGCCGAGTTGCGGGAACTGATCGGCGCGGGTGAAGGCGTAACGACCCAGAAATTCCTCGATCCGGGCGCTGGCGATCTTCAGGTCCTTGTTCTCCTCAAGCGCGATCTCCACCAGTTGGTCCAGCACCGGGTCCTGGAACTGACGCCACCAACCGGGGTTGGCGACGGCCTGCATCTCGCCGTCCGCCAGCCGCCATTGCGCCGGAACCGGAACTTCCGGGCGCTGATAGTCGGGGCCGACGGCGGCGCAGCCGCCCAGGGTCAGGACGGCCAGCAATAAAAGCTTACGCATGACTGCCTTCCTCCTTGAGCGGGGCCGGTGGGGCCGGTGGGGCCGGTTCTTCGGCCGCGGCCGTCGGCTTGGCGCCGCCGCCCCCGAACAACCGGTAGAACAGCGGGACGAAGAAAATCGCGATGCAGGTCGCGCCCAACATGCCGCCGATCACGCCGGTGCCGATGGAGTGTCGGCTGAATGCCCCCGCGCCAGTGCTGATCGCCAGCGGCACACAACCGAGAATGAACGCCAGCGAGGTCATCACGATCGGCCGGAAGCGCAGCCGCGCCGCTTCCAGCGCCGCGTCGATGGCCGACATCCCTTCCTCGCGCTTCATCACCGCGAACTCGACGATCAAAATCGCGTTCTTGGCCGCCAGGGCGATCAGCGTCACCAGGCCGATCTGGAAATACACGTCGTTGACCAAGCCGCGCACCAGCACCGCCAGCAACGCGCCGGCCACCGCGAACGGCACCGCGGTCAGCACCGCCAGCGGCAGTGTCCACCTCTCGTACTGCGCCGCCAGAATCAGGAACACCATGATGATGCCGAACACGAACGCCAGCGCCGAGGCCGCGCCGACCTGTTTCTCCTGATACGCCTGCCCGGCCCAGGCGAAGCTCATACCCTCCGGCAGGACCTCCCCGGCCAGCGCCTCCATCGCCGCCAGCGCCTGTCCGGAACTGTAGCCGGGCGCGGCGTTGCCGTTGACCCGGGCGGCGGGGAACACGTTGAAGCGGGGGACGTTATCCGGACCGGTGATGTACTGCACGTTGACCAGGGCGCTCAGCGGCACCATCTGGCCGGTGGTCGAGCGCACGAACACCTGATTGATGTCCTCGGGACGGGTGCGATACGCGGTGTCGGCTTGCAACAACACCCGGAAAGTCCTACCTAATTTATTGAAATCGTTGACGTAGATCGAGCCGAACAAGCCTTGCAGCATGTCGAACACGTCGTTGATCGGCACGTTCAGCGCCCGCGCCCGCTCCCGGTCGAGATCGACGAACAACTGCTGGGAATTGGCGTTGAAGGTGCTGGCGAGCGGACCCAGTTCCGGTTTGTCCTGGGCGGCGGCGATGAATTTCTGCACCGCCTCCTGCAACCCCTTGGAGCCGGCTCCCGCGCGATCCTGAATCCAGAACTCGAAACCGCCGGTGCTGCTCATGCCGGGAATCGGCGGCGGGTTGAACAGGACCACCCGCGCTTCCTTGATCTGCTGGGAAACCTCTTGCTGCAGGGCCTTCTGCACCGCGAAGGCTTGCAGTTCCGGCGCCTCACGTTCCTTCCAATCCTTGAGTGGCAGGAAGAAGGTGGCGAAGTTGGGTTTGTTCTGGCTGTCCAGCAGACTGAAGCCGTTCAGACTCACCACATGCTGCATGGCCGGGTGCTTGCCGAAAATCTGGTTGGCCTGATCCACCACTTGCCGGCTTCGATCCAGGCTGGCGCCGTCGGGCAGAATGGCCACCGCCAGCAGGTAACCCTGGTCCTCGTCCGGCACGAAGCCGCCGGGCACGCTCCGGAACAGCCCGAAGGTGATGAACAGCAGGCCGCCGAACAGCACCAGAGCAATCAGCACGCGCCGGATCAGGAAGGACGAGCCGGCGACATAACCGCCGGTCATTTTGTCGAACGCTTTATCGAAGCCGCGAAAGAAGAGGTTCTTCTGACCGTGAGCGGGCTTCAGCAGGATCGCCGCCAACGCTGGGCTGAGGGTCAGCGCCACCACCCCGGAGATGATCACCGAAATCGCAATCGTGATGGCGAACTGCTTGTACAACTGGCCGGTGATGCCCCCCAGGAAGGCGGTGGGAATGAACACCGCGCACAACACCAGCACGATGGCGATCACCGGGCCGGTCACCTCGTCCATCGCGCGCCGTGCCGCCTCCTTGGCATTCAGACCGAATTCGTGCATGTTGCGCTCGACGTTTTCGATGACGACGATGGCGTCGTCCACCACGATGCCGATGGCCAGAATCATGCCGAACAGGGTCAAGGTGTTGATCGAAAAGCCGAGCAGGTACATCCCGCAGAAGGTCCCAATGATGGAGACCGGCACCGCCAGCAGGGGGATCAGCGTCGCCCGCCAGTTTTGCAGGAACAAGTAGACCACCAGAATGACCAGCACCAGCGCCTCGAAGAAGGTATGGATCACCGCCTCAATGGATACTTCCACGAACTGGGTGGTGTTGTACGGGATGGAATAGCTGATGCCGGAGGGAAAGTTTTTGGCCAACTCATCCATCCTGGCGATGATTTGCTTGGCCACATCCAGGGCGTTGGAGTCGGGCTGTTGGTACACCATGATGAAATCGGTACGCTGGCCGTCGAGCAACCCTTCCGTGTCATAACTGCGCACGCCCAGCTCGATCCGCGCGACGTCGCGCAACAAGATGGCCGAACCATCGGGGTTCGAGCGCAGAATGATCCGTTCGAATTCCTCGGGTTCGTCCAGCCGGCCCTTGGCCGAGACCGGCAGGGTCAGTTCCACCGGATAGCCGGTCGGCGGCTGCCCGACCTTGCCGACGGCGAACTGGGCGTTTTGTTCCTGGATGGCCTGGCGGATGTCGCTGACGGTGAAGCCCAGTTCGGCCAAGCGATCCGGCTTGAGCCAGATGCGCATGGCGTAGTCGGACTGGGTGAACAGCGAGACCTGACTGGCGCCGGGGATGCGCTTGAGTTCGTCCACCACGTTGATGTTGGCGTAGTTGCTGACGAAGTTGGGGTCCTGGGTGCCGTCGGAACTGATCGCCGCAATCATCAGGATGTTGGAGGAGGCTTTCTTGATGGTGAGGCCGGTCTGGCGCACGTCCGCCGGCATCACCGGATTCGCCAGATTGACCCGGTTGGTCAGATCGGGCAGCACCGCGTCGACGTCGGTGCCGATGTTGAAATAGACGTTGAGCGTCATGTCGCCGTTGGCCGAACTGTTCGACTGCATGTAGATCATGCTCTCGACGCCGTTGACCTGTTGTTCGACTGGCGCGGCCACCGAGTTGGCGGTGGTTTCGGCGTTGGCGCCGGGGTAGCTGGCCGTCACCTGCAACAACGGCGGGGTAATCTCCGGGAACTGAGCGATGGGCAGGGCTAGCATCGCCAGCAGACCAGCGAGCGTGATCACGATGGAGATGACCGCCGCGAAAATCGGTCGGTCGATGAAGAACCGCGAGATCATGGGCGTTTCCTCTTATTGGCCGACGGGCGCGGCGGGCGCGATCTGGACCGGCGAGCCGGCGCGCACCTTGATGGCGCCGTCCACGATCACCTGCTCGCCGCCGCTCAGGCCGGAGTTGATGATCCATTGCTCGCCGTAGAAATCACCGACCTGCACCGGCTTGACCTCGGCCTGGTTGTTCGCGCCGACCACGTAGACGAATTTACCCTGGGGTCCCTGCATCACCGCCCGTTGCGGGACCATGATCGTATTGGGGCGGGACGCGCCCGCGATGCGCACCCGGACGAACTGACCGGGCAGCAAGCGACCGGTGGAACCGGAATTGGGCACTTCGGCGCGCAGCGTCACCGCGCCCGTTTGTTGATCCACCGTGGGGGAGACGAAGGTGATCCGGCCCTTTTGCGGGAAGACGCCACCATCGGCCAGAACCAGTTCGACCTCCAGCTTATCGACGCCCGGCCCTGCCAGGCGGCCCGCCGCCGCCTCGCTGCGCAAACGCAGCAACTCATTCTCGCCGATGCCGAAATTGATCCAGGCCGGATCGAGCTGCAGCACCGTGGTCAGCAGGCTGTTCGGCCCCGGCGAGACCAGGCTGCCCTCGCGAAACTCGGATTTGCCGGTCAGACCGTTCATGGGCGACTTGAGGGTGGTGTAGCTCAGGTTCAGTTCGGCGGTGCGAACCTGCGCCTTGGCCGACTGCACCTGCGCGCGGGCGCTGAGTTCGGCGGCCACGGTATCGTCCAGATCTTTCTGGCTGACTGCGTTTTCCTTGGCCAGGGGCCGGACCCGCGCCAGGGTGGCGCGAGCGTTGGCGAATAGCGCCTCGGCGCGGGCCAGATCGCCCTTGGCGTTATCCAGGGCGGCCTGAAAGGGTTGTGGATCGAGTTGAAACAGCAGTTGCCCGGCGCGGACGTATTCACCCTCGGTGTAGGCGATTTTATCGAGATAGCCTTCCACTCGGGCGCGGATTTCCACCGAACGGGAGCTTTCGGTCTTGCCGGTGAATTCGAAGGTCGCGGGCGTGGTCTGCGGCGTGGCGGAGATCACCGTGACCTCGACCGCCGGTGGCGGCGCGGCGGGTTGCTGGGCCAGCGCGAGCGTTGACCCAACGCTCAGCAGGAGCGTCAGCACGGCTACTGCCCTTGGTCGAAGCTTAAATCGCGGGACGAGGTTATTAAAACAACGTAAATCTTGCACGAGAGGGAACTCCCCTGAGTGAGCTATGAATAGCAGCGATCAGATGACTTTTAAATTAGAAATCACTTTGGAAAGCCGCCGATTTCTAGCAGCATTATACGCAAACTTGCGCGATAATACTGCGGTGGTTCGAATCCCCATGAAGGATGGGTTACCTACTCAGACATAACCAGTTCCCCCCTCTCAACCCGATGATCCCAAGAGATAGACTTATGATGCGTATCCCGACCTTTTTGCCTTTAATCCTATTGTGTGGCGCCTTGAGCGCCGGTTGCGCCAGCACCCCCGCTGGCGATGCCAAGCCGAAATACGTTGGCTTTCTCAGCGACTATTCCAAGCTCCAGCCGGTTCCGAATGGCGATGGCGCCGAGCGTTACCTCAATCCCAACCAGAACTTGAAAAAATACAACAAGGTGATGCTGGATCGGATTAAAGTTTGGTACCAGGATGACGCCGATTACAAGGGCATCGATCCGACCGAATTGAAGGCGCTGACCGACTACTTCCAGAACGCCATCGTCAAGGCGCTGGAGCCAACCTACCCGGTGGTGACCCAGCCGGGTCCCGATGTCCTGCGGGTGCGGGTGGCGATCACCGATTTGATTCCGACCAAACCCGAACTCAGCGTGGCGACCCTGGTGATCCCCTACGCCTCGGTCGCGGACCTCGCGGCGGGCGCCGCTGGTTATTCCTATCTCGGTCAAACCGCCATCGAAGCGGAGTTTCTCGACAGCCGGACCAACGCCGTGCTGGCCGCCTACGTGGATCGGCAAGTCGGCAAAAAATTCGACATCGACCTGAGTCAGGGCGCGGCTCCGGCGGTCCAGAAAGGAGTCTCCTCCTACACCAAAGCCTACAGCACCTGGGCGTATGCCGAGGCCGCCTTCGACTATTGGGCCGGTTTGTTGCGGAAACGTCTCGACGAGGCCCACGGCCGGACGCCTCCAGCTTCTTGACCTGGAACCGACGGTGCTCAGGGTCGCGCGACGCGGTTTCCCGCAGGGCCGCGCGGCCCGATTTTTAACGAGAGTAATGAAAGGATCAATCATGACGATATCCTCGCAACCGATTGCGGACCGGGTTTACCGGATTACCCTGAACGGGTTATTAACCTGGGCCGAATTCCAGAATTTCCTGGCTCAAGCCGAAACCGAAAACGTTTTCGCGACCGGCAAAATAAAGTTCTTGCTCCTATTGGAAGCATTCACCGGATGGGAACCCGGCGAGCAATGGAGCGACGTCAGCTTTTTCTTCAAGCACGACCCGGATATCGAAAAAATCGCGGTCGTGGGTGAATCCCGCTGGTGGGATGACATGCAGGTTTTTCTCTTCGCCGATTACCGGCAAGCCGAAGTAAAATTCTTTACCGAGGCTGATTTGGAACCAGCGCGCGCTTGGCTCATGAGTTGAAAGGCCATGCGACTCAAGCTGGCTGGCGCGGCTGGAATGACGGTGATCGATTTACTTCATGCTCGCCCGGATATCTACCAGAGCCTGATCGAAAGCATCGACCCGAATCAGGCCAAGGCGCGGGTATTCAATGTCGATGATGACGTACACCGCGAGCGCCAGGACCGCCGCGAAGGCGAGCATGTGGAGCCAGTCGCGCGACTTGCCGCCGGCCATGCCGAATCCGGCCAGCAACGCGCTGGCCAGCGCCAGTCCGCACAGCATCGCGAAGATAATCATCGGTGGGTGCATCTGAGCCGCCATGGTGCGAGTGGTGGTGATGTCGATCATCTGATTCAGCGCCGGCAGCAACAACATCGTGGCGGCGGGCGGCGCCCCTTCCAATCTCCCCGCGGCGACCGCCTGGGTCCAGATCTCTCCCTGCAATAGGATGGAGCGGTCCAACTCCGCCGTGGCGGCTTTGAAATCGGGCAACTTCCGGTACGTCTCCAAGCGGGAATCCACGTAACGCCGAAACAGATCTCGCAACGCCGGTTGCGCTTCACCCGGCAACAGATCGAGCCGGAGGTAAGCGGTGCCAATGTTGTTGGCTTCCTCGACGATCAAGGCCCGCCGGGCGTCGAACCGCGCGGCGGCGCCCGAGAAGGTGAACGCGATGAGCAACCCGAGCAGGGCGAAGACCGCGCCATCGACCGCGCCGATTCCCGCGCCCGCGCCCTCGGGATCCTGCGCGCGTCGCCGGGCGCCGATCCGCCGACCGACGTCCAACAACAGCAACATGCCTAAAAACAAAACCAAGGTAACGGAAAAAGCAATCAGCGCGTGGGTCATCTCGGAGATCGTCCAGTAGAAAGTTGCGTTAAAAGTGAATTCCGATTATCGACTCTTGCCGACCGTCAAGCCCGGCGGGGCCTTGTGCCAGGGATACCCCTTCTGCCCCAACTGATAACCGTAGTCGAACAGCGCCCGCATGTACGCGGTGTCGAAATCCTCCTTGCGCGGGGCGTTGAAGTCCGCGCCGATGTAGGCCAGGTTGTAGTCCAGCCCGTCGTGTTGCGCGGTCAGGTAAAGCCGGTACAAATCGCCCAAGCCCTGGCTCTGAATCAGCGTGGAAATAGCGCGCCCGACGATGCCGAGCGTTGACCGCTGTACCGAGGCCCACTCCGGATCCAGGCGGGCGTTGCGGATGATGTAGACCTTCCGCTCCCGTGGGGCGATTTTCCGACCCTCGCTGCGGGCGGTGTCGAACAAACGCGGGGGATAAAGGAACACCTGAGCCATGGCGCCGCCGTCGACGTGCATTTCCTGGTAGGGTTGGCCGTCCACTTCGACATCGAACAGGGTCGGGGGAAAGGCGCCGGGAATCGCCGCCGAGGCCAGCATGATCTGGCGGAATAGCTCCAGCGCCTTCGGATTCTCGCGGGCGGCCACGGCGATGGCGCCCATGTTCCAGATCACCGGCCGACGGGCGTCGAGGTTGGTGGTGCCGATCAGCAACAGGCGACCCTTCTCATATTCGGCGGCGATGCGCGCCAGCAGCTCGGCGTTGACGTAGCGGGAAATCAGTTCCCCCAGCGGGCGGTTGTCGGCCATGCCGTCGCTGGTCAGCGCCGCCAGCAGGCCGCGCGGCCGCAGCACGTCCGGCGGACCGATGGTGGTGTAGACGGCGCGGAGTTCGTCGTCGTAGTCCGGGCCGAGGAAAGCGAAGGGCGCGATCAGCGCGCCGGTGCTGACGCCGGTGACCCCCTTGAATTCGGGTCGGGTTCCGGTCTCGGTCCAGCCCACCAGCAGGCCGGCGCCAAACGCGCCATCGTCGCCGCCGCCGGAGACCGCGAGGAAAACCACCGGCGGCAAGGCGCCCTGATGGCCGGTCCGGGCGAGATAGGCTCGCTCGCGGTCAACGGCGGCCCAAGCGTCCTGGATGAACGGTGCGATGTCGGTATCGACCCAGTAGCGGGCGTTGGGAACGCCGGGAATCTCGGCCCGGGTGGTGTCCTGGACCGGTACGGCGGCCAAGCGCGTCGGCGTGGCGCAGCCCTGGAGCAGAAACAACAGGGTGGCCAGGGATACAAAAGTCATCCGAATCAATGAGCAATGGCGCATGGTGAAAAGCTCCGAAGTAATTATTATTTGGAATGCCTAACCGAGAGGCTTGGCTGTACAAAAACGCCTCTTTTGGGCATCGCCTTCGACCGCATGTCAACCGCGTTCAAGGAACTGGAACCTCGACATAACCACCTGCCCCCGCGGAATCCACGGCTTCCACAACCGCCGCGACAACCTTCTGGATTCGAGGCCAACTCGTAGTGGCGATGACAACGATGCCGATTTTCCGACCCGCGAGATTCTGCTGATACTTCAGGTTTTGGTCGGTGGTGACCAGAACCTCAAAGCCGGCTTGCTCGGCGTGATCCAATAATTCGCCGTTTCCAAGCCTGCCCCACCCCAAGTCAAAGGCTGTCACGACTTCATGGGTAGTCAGGTACTTGCGTAGAGGTACGGGCGTTCCTTGGTCGAAGAGAACGCGCATTCAAGCAATTTCCAGGGAACGGGCGGCATGCTCCAGCACGGCGCGAGCCTGCTGCAAGGTAACCCCTGGAAACCATTCGACGAAATCAGCGAGTTGCGCGCCATCCTCCAAATTCTCAAAGAGGGCCGCCACGGGGACGCGCGTTCCTCGAAACACCCAGGCGCCGCCGACACGCCGAGGATCCCGCTCGACCGAGGGACAAGAAGACCAGTCAATCATCATTTGATCCACGCTTCGAATGTGAATACTTCAAGGCAACAGCCAATCAACACAGCCCGCCCGCGCCAGCCGTTCGGCGGAGTCTATAGGGGGGAACCTCCTCCCAGCGAGGGGAGGGGTCTGAACGTTTACTCGCCACGTTCTCAACACGTCTCGGGAATGTACTTGAACGGATAGTCCGGTTCCTGATAGTCCCCGGCCTTCTGCCGCTTCGGCAGCTTGACCTTTTCGCGCGGGAGGTCTTCGTAGGGAACCTGGCTCAACAGGTGGCGGATGATGTTGAGCCGCGCCCGCTTCTTGTCGTCCGAGCGCGCCACGTACCACGGCGCCCACGGCATATCGGTCGCCGCGAACATCGCGTCGCGCGCCCGCGAATAGTCGTACCAGCGGCTGTAGGATTGGAGGTCCATCGGCGACAGCTTCCAGATTTTCCGCCCGTCTTCAATGCGCGCCTCAAGCCGGCGGGTCTGCTCCTCGGGACTGACTTCGAGCCAGTACTTGAGCAGGATAATGCCGGACTCGACCATCGATTTCTCGAACAGCGGAGCTAGCTGAAGAAAGCGTGTCACCTGCTCCTCGGTGCAAAACCCCATCACCCGCTCGACCCCGGCGCGGTTGTACCAACTGC
>DAIRDI010000003.1:0-29012 GCA_036796235.1 Candidatus Competibacteraceae bacterium
CTCGACCTCGAACAACCGGGGCACGGTCACGCTGCCGATCTCGGCTACCCGACCCAGATCGTTGCGAATCATGTCCACGATCATCAAATTTTCGGCCCGGTTTTTTTCTGATCGCCGCAGTTCGGCGATCCGGCTCTCGTCTTCCGCCAGGGTGCGTCCGCGCGGAGCCGTACCCTTCATAGGCTTGGCCGTCAGCCGGTCGCCGTCCAGGCGGAAGAACAGTTCCGGCGAGGCCGAGCAAACGGCCAAGGCGCCCGTGTCGACGAACGCGGCGTACCGGCCCTGCTGCGCGGCGGCCAGATCGAGGAAGAACGCCCAGGGGTCGCCGGTGAAAGAGGCCCGCAAGGGAAAGGTCTGGTTGACCTGGTAAGTGTGGCCGCGGGCGAGGTAATCCTTGATCCGATCCACGATCCGTTCGTGGGCGGCGGAGTCAAGGTCGGGTTGCCAGGCGCCGACCGTGTAGGCGGTGGGTGAGGAACCGTTGGCCAGTTCCGCCGCCCAGTCTTCATGGATTTCCACGGTTTCATAGAGGCCGAACCAGAGCAGCGGCACATTCGGCGGCGGGGCGTGAACGGCCAGACCGTAGGCGGCGGCCGCTTCGTAAGCGATGAATCCAACGGCATGATAGCGCTGGCGGTTGACCGCCGCCTCAATGGCGCGCAACGCCGGGATAACCTCATCCGGTTGCGTGGCCGTCACGACCCGCGCCGGCGCGAGGAATCGGAGTCCGCGCGCGCCATCCTGAATCAAGGCGCTCGGACCGGAGTCTGGCGTATGTATCGAAGGTTTCAAGGCCGGCGCAAATCTCGGGCGACAGGCTACCGCCCTCCCGTAAGAAACTTGGCGATCTCTTCGCCGTGCATGCGCGCGATGTCGTTTTCACTGGTGACCGCCATCACGCTGTAGGTATCCACCTCGGACTCCCCGATGACCTGACCGGTTCGCTGGTCGACCACGGTCACAGTCGAACGCAGGCCGTCCTTGCCTGCCATGGCTCCCCACAGGAGGCGGTTGGCGCCGCTGCGCATTCGGTAGTAGGTCACGGTGATGTTGATCTCCCGGTTGCCATCGCGGGCCTCGGTGGCGAGTAACCGGCGGCTGCGGAGTTCGCTGTTGATGTAGCCTTTCAGCGCCTCGAGAAAATGGTCCGGGACGCCGCGTTCCGTTCGATCGACGACGTTGCCGATCTGATAGCGGGTATCGCCCTGGATCACGGGTTCGGTCATGGGTTTTTGTACCACGGCGGAGCTGGCGCAGCCGGTCAGGATCAGAAAAGCCACAAGCAATAAGATGTACCGCGGTTTGGTCATGGTTGTTTTCCCTGATGAGATTCTTCGTGGATTGTTGCGCGCATCAATGAACTTGCGAGATTTCATCGAAGAGCATACACAAAGCGCGATGCCTGTCCTACCATGCGCGGGAAAATCCATGGCAACGATGGGATCACGGCATGGCCACTGAGATCGAACATAAGTTTTTAATCCGCGATGATCGCTGGCGGCGGCAGGTCGAAAGCGCGGTCTGGATGCGGCAGGGATACTTGACCAGCGACGCTCGCTGCTCGGTGCGGGTGCGGGTCGCGGATGGCCGGGGGTTTCTGAACCTCAAGAGCGGAACCCTGGGCATTCAGCGCAGCGAATACGAATACCCGATTCCGTTAGCCGAAGCCGAGGAAATCCTCGATACCCTGTGCGAAAAGCCGCTGTTGGAGAAAACCCGCCATTATTTGCGCCACGGCGAGCATCTCTGGGAGATCGACGAATTTGCTGGCGACAACGCCGGGTTGATCGTGGCGGAGGTGGAGCTGAAGCATCCCGAGGAGCCGTTCGCCCGGCCCGACTGGTTGGGCGAAGAGGTTTCACACGATATTCGCTACTACAACTCGCAACTGGTTCGCGTCCCCTACAGTCGCTGGTCATGCGCGACGTCCTGATCCAGGTCAGCCTGGCGGAGCAGCGGCTGGAATTGCGCGAGGGCGGGGAGACAACGACGGTTTATCCGGTATCCACCGCCCGCAACGGCCCCGGCGAGCGGCGCGGCAGCGGTTGCACCCCGCGGGGGTGGCATCGTATCCGCAGCAAGATCGGCGCCGGCTTGCCATCCGATACGGTCTTCGTCGGACGGCGGCCCACCGGGGAAATCTACACTCCGGAACTGGCGCTACGTCATTCGGAACGGGACTGGATTCTGACCCGGATTCTGTGGTTGACCGGGTTGGAGTCGGGCTACAACCGCGGCGGCGAGTGCGACACCCTGCACCGGTTCATCTACATTCACGGCTGCCCGGATACCGAACCCGTCGGCGTACCGCTGTCGCACGGCTGCATCCGCATGCGCAACCAGGATTTGCTGGCTTTGTTCGAGCGGGTCGAAGCGGGCGACCGGGTTTTCATCGCCGAAAATTATTAAGCTCGAAATGAATGCCGGACTCAATCAGCGCTCGTCCATTTTGGCGCGGAGATTATCGACCACGCACTTGAACGTTTCCCGATTCTGTGGGTTGACCTCGCTGAGCGTGCGATGCGCCTCGTAG
Source organism: Candidatus Competibacteraceae bacterium (assembly GCA_036796235.1). GTDB lineage: Bacteria > Pseudomonadota > Gammaproteobacteria > Competibacterales > Competibacteraceae > REEE01. The sequence goes on from DAIRDI010000003.1 coordinate 2,534, forward strand.
ACGATTCGGGTTAACTCGTCTTTTTTGGGAGCTTCGATCGCCAGTTGCAGCAGCGTGGTCGAGATGGTTTCGCCCGTGTCGCGAATGTTGAAAATCTCATAGAACCCCATGTTGTCCAGCACTTGATTGACATCGATATTGCTGGACAGCAGGGTGGTCTTGTGGTGGAAGTGTTCGCGATTGAAATTGGCGATCCGCGCCAGCAGACCCAGACTGGTGCTGTCGATGGAATGCGCTTCGGTCAGGTCCACGACGATGTCTTCGTAATCGGCGCGGGCGAACAGGTCGTTCAGAAAATCGCCCAACGCGCAACCCATGGTATAGCGAATGTCGCCGACCAGCTTGAGAATGTAAGTGTTGCCCTGTCGGACATAGAACGCCGCTCCCGCCTCCATTTCAAACGACCCTCTTGATCAGCAACAGGGTTACGTCGTCTGGCAGGGGATCGGCCTGATCCAGGGCCAGTTCCTGGATCAGATTCTCGATGGTCAGCTCGGTGCCGCCGACCAGCTTCAGCAGAAACGCCTGTTTGTCGCGCAGGCTGGTCTGCGGCAGGGTTTCGAGAATGCCGTCCGAGATCAGGACCATGGCGAACCGCGGCGGCAACCGCAGGGATTCATTCTGGAAGTGAGCGAAATCAAACAGCCCAATGGGCAGGCTTTTTTTGCCGATATAACTGGCCTGCTCGCCGTCGAACAGGATGGGAAAAGGAAACTGGCCGCCGCTGCTGTAGCGCAGGTGATTGTTCGACCAGTCGATGACCCCGTAGAACATGGTCAGATACTTGTCCATGTGGCAGCCGAAGATTTCCCGGTTCAACCGGCTCAGGGTTTCGGCGGGATTGAGAATGCCCCGGTCGCGGTTTTGCCGGTGCAGCTCCCGATAGCGGCCCATATAGCTCTTAAGCATCACCGTCACGAAGGCCGACGACACTCCGTGGCCGGAGACGTCGGCGATGTAGAAGCCGAGATGATCGCCGTCGATGGCGAAATAGTCCACGAAATCGCCGCTCAGATACTGGGAGGTGAGCAGATGTCGGCTGAACCGGTAGTGACGGTACACCTTGTCGTTTTCCGGAAGCAACTGAAATTGGATGCGCCGCGCCGCCGACTCGTCTTCTCGTAACTGGCGCACGGTTTGGCGCAGTTGTTCGTTGACCTCCTCCAGGTGCTCGCGGTGCTCGCGATTTTCCCGGCGCAAGCGGGCCCGTTCCAGGGCATGATCGATGGCGTGTTCCAGGACCGTCATGTCTTCAATGGGCTTGGTGACGTAGTCCCAGGCCCCCAGCTTGAGCGCCTGAATGACGTCGCCGATGCCGCCCATTCCGGAGACCACCAGGATCGGCAGTTCGGGGAACTCCCGGGTGATCGTGGCCAGCACGTGCAGGCCATCCAGGCCCGGCATGCGCAGATCGCATAACACCAGATCGGGTTGCTCCCGGCGAATCATGTCGATGCCGGTCTGACCGTCGCCGGCCTCGCTCACCTCGAAGCCGCTGTCTTCCAGGTAGGCGGTGAGAATCTCGCGGACCAACGGTTCGTCGTCGATCGTCAAGATTCGCGAGGGTTTTGCGCTCATGTTCCATTCTCCCGCGCCGTTGCCAGCGCCCGAGCCGTTGCCGCCAATGGGGCCATGTCGTCCAAGGGCTTATGATAAACCCGGTCGTCGTTAAGACCAATGGCGCGCAAGTCCTCGGGCAGGTTGTAGCTGGAGGAGCCGGTATGAATCAGGAATTGCATCCCGGGATACAACTGATGCAGGGTGCGGATGGCGGTATTGCCGTCCATATCCGGCAACCGCATATCCATGATGCAGACGTGGCAGTCGCCACCCGCTCGCAACCAGTCCAGCGCCGGAGCAACCGATTCAAACGCCGCCACCTCTAGCCCTTCGTCTTCCAGATACGCCTTCAGGTTTTCCCGAATCATGGGTTCGTCATCGACGATCAGGATCCAATCCATCATGGTGGCGCCTCGCTGGTCAAAGGCAAACAGATGCTGAAGCAGGCGCCCTGACCGGGTTTGGAGGTAACCGACAGCCGGCCGTGGTGTTGCTCGGTAATAATAAAGTAAGACACCGATAATCCCAGTCCCGTCCCGACACCCACCTCCTTGGTCGTGAAAAAGGGTTCGAAGACGCGCTTGAGGGTTTTTTCATCCATGCCGGGGCCGTTGTCAATCACGTCGATCAATCCGTAGCCCGCTTCGCGGCGAGTGCGCAGAGTGATGGTCGGCGCGGGCGTCTCTTCCTCGGCCATGGCTTGGGCGGCGTTCTTGAGCAGGTTCAGAATCACCTGCTCGATTTCCGTCTTGTCGCAATACAACAGGCGCAGGGTGGGGTCGTAGTTGCGTTCGATGGCGATCCGCTTGAAATCGTACCTCTTTTTGAGATCGTAGTCGCTGGCGGCCAGGCGCAGCACGGTCTCCAGCAACTCTTCGAGATCCACCGGGAAGAAGCGCGACTCGCTGCGGCGACTGAACGAGAGCATGTCGGTCACGATCTTGGCCGCGCGGGTTCCGGCTTCGCGAATGCCTTCCAGAAAGCGCGGAATGTTGCGCGCTTCCAGGTAGCGGTTGATCTGATGCAGGTCGATGCCCACGGCCTCGGCCGCCGCGCGGTTCTGGGGCAGGTCCGGCGCAAGACGCCGCTGGATGTTTTGGCTCCCTTGCAGGATCGCGCCGAGCGGGTTGTTAATTTCGTGCGCCATGCCCGCCGCCAGTCCACCGACCGAGAGCATCTTTTCGGTTTGCACCATCATCGACTCGATCCGGACTCGGGCGGTGACGTCGTCCACTCGGATCACCGCGCCGCTGGCCCCGTCCGCCATCAAAGGATAAACCATGACATCGGCATAGTGCAGTTCGCCTCGAACGTCGAGCGTCATGCGCGGGGTCTTGATCGAGTGGCCGAGATGGATCGCCTGCCGGACCTGTTCGAACTGATTTTCCAGTTGTGGGAATACATCGCCGAAAAAACGCCCCTGAGCCGCTTCCCACGAAGCGCCGCCGGCCTGCTCGGCCGGCTGATTCAGGACCGTGATGTAGCCCCAGGGGTCCACGCCGATCAACATCGAGGGCATCGAATCGATGATGTTCTTGAGATAAAGCCGCATCCGCGCCACTTCTTCCTTGGCGTGTTTCTGCTCGGTGATGTCAATCGCCACGCTCAACACCGCGGTATCGTTGAGACCGGGTTCGATGAAGGGAATCTTGAGGGTTTGCAAGGTCCGGACGTGGCCGGCATGGTCGGTGAAGGTTTCCTCGGCGATCATTTTCGAGACGCCGCTGTCGATGACTTCCAGATCGTCGGCCAGCATCCGCTCCAGGTTCTGGCGGACGTCGTGGCTGATGGGCGAGTTGCGGTGGACCAGTTTCTCGACGGTCATGCCGTAGGTGTCGGCGGCGGCGCGATTGGCCAATAGAAAATGCCCGCGCCGATCCCTGGCGAAAATCATGTGCGGCACCAGGTCGATGATGCGCCGCAATCGCAGTTCGCTTTCGTATAGGGCTGTTTCCGCCTTGACTTGTTCGGTGATATCGGTGCCGGTGCCGCGGTAGCCCTGGAATCGACCGTCGCCGTCCTGGATCGGTTTGCCGCTGACCTTCAGATAACGACCTCCGCCGCGGCCGGTCAATTTGGTCTGATAGACGAAATCGCGAAAGGGCCGGCGTTGCGCCAGGAATTCCTGGTGCTGGAGCCATTTGCGCTGATCGGTGGCCGAGTGGATCGTCGCGATATCCCAGCGAGTCTGGCCGAGCACCTGCTGCGCGGCGATGCCGGTCAGGGCGTAGAACCGTTCTGACAGATAGGTGAAGCGCAGGTTCGCGTCCATCTCCCAGATCCAGTCGCTGGCGGCTTCGGTTACGTCGCGAAGTCGCAACTCGCTGGCGCGCAAGGCCGCCTCCGCCTGTCGGCGTTCATTCAGTTCCTGCTGCAATTGCCGGGTTTTTTGCGCCACCCGCCGCTGCAACAGCCCGGACCAGAGCAGGGTGGTGATCGTGGCCACGCTCAGTGCGAGCAGGAGTCCGACGGCATAGGGCAGCATCGTCTTGAACCCGTGGTTGGTGGGTTCGCGCCGGACGGGTTCGAAGTCGTGGTCGCCGCCGGTCTTGGCCGGGATCGCCGGCCCCGCGTCGCGCGGTTCTGGCGGGCTGGACGTGGTCGGCGGTACGCCCGCGACAGCCGGAGCGAGCATGACCCCGCCAGCGATGCAGAGAATGGCGATGCCGGCGATTGCGATCCACATCGCCAATCTCCGGCCCCGGACGATTCCGCCCGCTCGCCGGCCCCTATGGGCGATCGGTGGGCGCGGCGCGAAAGCGAAGAATGCGGGCATGGTGGATGGCGCTGATGGGATGAACCGTTATGATAGAGCTATTTTGCCGCGACAGGCTTATTTAAAGAGGCGCGAACCATGGCGTTGGGACCGGTAATGCTGGGGTTGGATGGTGTGGAGCTGACCCCGGAGGAGCGAGAGCTCTTGGCTCATCCCCTGGTGGGCGGGGTCATTTTGTTTGCCCGCAACTATCGCTCGCCGGAGCAGGTCGCGGCGCTGACCGCCGCGATTCACGACCTGCGCCGGCCGCGACTGCTGGTGGCGGTGGATCATGAGGGCGGTCGGGTGCAGCGCTTCCGCGAGGGCTTCACTCGACTGCCGGCCGTGCGGCGGTTGGGCGAGATCCACGACCAGGACCCGCTGCGCGCCAAATACTTGGCGCGGGCGACCGGGTGGTTGATGGCCGCCGAACTGCGGGCGGTGGGTGTGGATTTCAGTTTCGCGCCGGTACTGGATTTGGACCATGGCGTGAGCGGCATTATCGGTGATCGGGCCTTTCATTCCGATCCCGAGACGGTGGCGGATTTGGCCCACGCCTACATGAGCGGGATGCAGAAAGCCGGCATGGAGGCGGTGGGCAAGCATTTTCCGGGGCATGGCGGCATCGCCGCCGATTCGCACCTGGAACTGCCGGTCGATCCGCGGCCTTACGCCGATCTGGAAACCACCGATCTGTTGGCCTTCGAACGAATGATTCATTACGGACTGGCGGCCCTGATGCCCGCGCATGTGGTGTACCCACAAGTGGATGAGCGACCTGCCGGTTTTTCGGCGCGCTGGTTGCGGGAGATCCTGCGCCAGCGTCTGGAATTCCACGGCATGATCTTCAGCGACGATCTGGACATGGCCGGCGCCCGGGAGGCCGGACCGCCGCCGGAACGGGCGCGCGCGGCGCTGGAGGCGGGTTGTGACATGGTGCTGGCCTGCAACGACCGCCGCGCCGCAGTCGCCATTCTGGATCACCTGCGTCATGCCATGGAGCCGGTCAGTCAATTGCGGTTGATCCGGTTGCACGGGCGCGGCCATCTCACCGTGGACCGCCTGCGCCGCAACCCGGTCTGGCGGCGGGCGGTGCGGTTGGCGCAGGATTACGATACCTTCCCGTTCCTGGAGATGGATATCTGAGCGCGCGAGGAAGCGATCCGATCTCCGATTTTCGAACCATTAGCGTCCCGCAGCCAAACCTGTTTTATCCTGGAGTTCGCGATGTCCGCCAGACTGACCCCCGAACAGGCGCGCGCCGTGTTGCGCGAGGCCGAGTTGCTGTGCCCGCCGGAGCAGGTCGAGGCCGCCCTGGATCGACTGGCCGCCGCCGTGACCGCCCGTCTGGAGCACCGCGATCCGCTGGTGCTGGTGGTGATGAACGGGGCGTTCATTCCCGGCGCGCAACTGCTGTCCCGCCTGCGGTTTCCGCTGCAGGTCGGCTACCTGCACGCGACCCGCTATCGGAGCGGCACGCGGGGTGGCCAGATCGACTGGATTGCGCCGCCGCGACCCGCCGTGGCCGGTCGGGTGGTGCTGGTGGTGGACGATATTTTCGATGAAGGCGACACCCTCCAGGCGATTCTCGCCGAGGTGCGCCGCCAGGGCGCGGCGGCGGTGTGCAGCGCGGTGTTGGCGAACAAGTCGCACGAGCGCAAGGCGCCAGGGCTGAGCGTCGATTTCATCGGCCTGGAAGTTCCGGATCGCTATGTGTTCGGCTGCGGCATGGATTATCAGGAATACTGGCGCAACCTGCCGGCCATTTACGCTGTCCGCGACTGAACGCCTAACGGTCGCGGTTGCTCTCCCACTCTCTCTGATTGGCAAGGAGCTTTACCATGACTCCAACGGTCGCGATTATCGGAGGCACCGGCCTCACCGCGCTGGATACCCTGAAAATCACCCATCGGGAAGCCCAGTCCACACCCTACGGCGAGCCATCCAGCCCGATGATTCATGGTGAGTTAAGCGGTCGGGCCGTGGTGTTTCTGGCCCGGCACGGCCAGCATCACACCTTGCCGCCGCACCAGATCAACTACCGGGCCAATCTCTGGGCGCTGCACCGGATCGGCGTGCGCCAGGTCATCGCGGTGGCGGCGGTGGGCGGGATTCGGGAGGACATGACGCCGGGGGTCTTGGCGTTCCCGGATCAGCTCGTGGATTACACCTGGGGCCGGCGCTGCACCTTTTTCGAGGATAATCTGAGCCAGGTGACCCATATCGATTTCACCGAACCCTACTGCGGCGAGCTGCGGGCGCGGCTGATTCAGGCGGCTCGCGAGTTGAATATTGAAGCACGGGAATCCTGCACTTACGCGGCGACGCAGGGACCGCGCCTGGAAACGGCGGCGGAAATCCGCAAGCTGGAGCGGGATGGCTGCGACATCGTCGGCATGACCGGGATGCCGGAAGCGGCGTTGGCCCGAGAATTGGAAATGCGCTATGCCGCGTGCGCCGTGGTCGCCAACCGGGCGGCGGGCAAGGTGCCGGGCGAGATCACCATGGCCGAGATCGAGCGGAATCTGCTCGAGGGGATGGACAAGGTCAAGGCTTTGCTGGAGCAGGTGATTCCGACGCTGGGCGCGGCGCTCTCTCCGTGAGCCGACAGGATTTTCAGGTGAATATCAAACCGATCACGAATCCTTGGGCCGTGCCGCGGACGGGGATATCGAACCGGATGAATGGCATGGGTTAGAGTGCGGATCGGCTCGGGAGTACCCTGCTATACCGATACCAACCGCCGGGTGTGGCGGGCGATGACCAGTTCCTCGTTGGTGGGTAATACCCACACCGCGACCCGGCTGCCGGAGCGGTCGATCCGCTGACCGTGATCGGTGTTGGCCGCGGCATCCAGATCGATGCCCAGCCACGCCGACAGCGTGCAAACCCGCTCGCGCACCGCCGCCGCGTGTTCGCCGATCCCGCCGGTGAAGACCAGCGCGTCCAGCCCGCCCAGCGTCGCCGCCAGCGAGCCGAGTTCGCGGGCGATGCGGTAGCAGAAATACTCCACCGCCAGTTTCGCCCCCGGTTCCGGGCTGGCCAGCAATTCGCGCATGTCGTTGCTGACTCCCGACAGGCCCAGCAGGCCAGACTGCTTGTAGAGCAGGTTGGTCAAATCCCGGACGCCCATCCCGTGCCGCTCGATCAAGTAAAGCAGCACTCCGGGATCCAACGATCCTGTCCGAGTGCCCATCGGCAGGCCCTCGACGGCGGTAAAGCCCATGGTGCTGGCCATGCTCTGGCCATCCCGCATCGCGCACATGCTGGCGCCGTTGCCGAGATGGGCCACGACCACCCGCCCGGTAGCCTGCGCGCCCAGAAGATCCGCCAGCGCTCCGGCGATGTATTCGTAGGACAGCCCGTGGAAGCCGTAGCGCCGCACCCCTTCCTCGCGGTACTGGCGCGGCAGGGCGAACAGTTTCGCCAGTTCCGGCTGGCCGTGATGAAACGCGGTGTCGAAGCAACCGACCTGCGGCAAATCGGGTTGTACCGCGCTTACGGCGTGGATGCCAGCCAGATTGTGCGGCTGGTGCAGGGGCGCCAGCGGGACGAAACGCTCCAGGCGAGCCACGATCTCCGGCGTCAGCCTCTGGGGATCGCTGTACTCCGCGCCGCCATGCACCACTCGGTGACCGGCCGCGATCACGTCGGGCAACCCCGGAGTTTTTTCAAGCCAACCCAGCAGATCGCGCAGAGCCGCCTGGTGATCGTAGACCGCATCGACCGCCGGCGTCGTCGCCGTCGACTGGACGTCGGACGACCGGCGACGATAGTCGGGACCCAGCTTCCGGTATTGACCGAGCGCCGGCGTGCCCGGCAAGACCTGCCCGGCCTGATCGAACGCCTTGAAGCGTGGATGATCCTCGCCGAGATTTTCCTGCAAGCCGCGGCAGACCAGTTCCAACTCGCCGCCGTCCGCCGGCAGGGCGAACACCGAAAATTTAATGCTGGAAGAGCCGGCGTTCAAAACCAGTAATCCCTGAGACATCAGTCTTTCCTCCGACTTAGCGCGAATCGCAATCCTCCTTTGCCCGTGCGGACGAGGGTTCAGGGTCGCGCGGCGAACCTGGCGGCGTGGAACCAGCGAACTGGCACCCGAAGGTTTCCAGATAGGTTCGAAACCGTTCCCCTAATTCAGGGTGGCGCAATCCGTATTCGATGGTGGCGATTAGATAGCCCAATTTGCTGCCGCAGTCGTGGCGCCGGCCCGAAAACTCGTAGGCTAATACCTGCTCCTCGTGCAGCAAGGCGGCGATGCCGTCGGTGAGCTGGATTTCGTTGCCGGCGCCGCGCGGAACATTCACGAGCAGATCGAAGATGCGCGGCGTGAGGATGTAGCGGCCCACCACCGCCAGATCGGACGGCGCGTTTTCCGGCTTCGGCTTCTCGATGATCCCATCCACGTTGCTGAGCCGGGTGGCGAACGGCAGTGGATGGACGATACCGTACTTTTCGGACTCCGACTTTGGCACCCGCTCCACACCCAGGATCGAACACTGGTATTTATTGAAATGCCGGGTCATTTGGCTCAGCGCCCCGCCTTCCCGGGCATCCTCCTCGATCAGATCGTCGGCCAGGATCACCGCGAACGGCTCGTCGCCCACCACCGGCCGGGCGCACAGCACCGCATGGCCCAGACCCAACGCCTCGGCCTGGCGGACGTAGACGCATTCCACGCCGTTCGGGACGATGCCGCGCACCACCTTGAGCAGGTCGGTCTTGTTGCGGGCTTCCAGTTCCGCCTCCAGTTCGTAGGCCTTGTCAAAATGATCGGCGATGGCGTTCTTGGTACGGCCGATGATGAACACCAGAGTTTCCACTCCCGCCGCCACCGCTTCTTCGACCCCGTATTGGATCAAAGGCTTATCTACGATGGGGAGCATTTCCTTGGGGCTGGCCTTGGTGGCCGGGAGAAACCGCGTCCCGAGACCAGCGACTGGAAAGACCGCCTTGCGCACTTGCCGTTTCACCGCTATTTACCTCCGCGGGTTAAAGATGTTGGACGATTTTTGAAAAACCACGAGGGCCTTTACTCCTCTCCCGAATCCAGTTGCTCGATCAGGGCCTCTCGTAGCGTCGCGTATTTTTTGGGATCGTTCAGGGGCCGATTCTCACGGTCGGTGACGAAAAACAGGTCCTCGACCCGAGCGCCGATGGTGGCGATTTTGGCGTTGTGCAACTGGACCCCACACTCCATGAATACTTTTCCAACCCGGCACAAGAGTCCAGGCCGATCCCAGGACACCAATTCCACCACCGTCCGACCGTTGGCGATATCCTCGCGGAAGGATGCCAGGGTGGGGATCTGGAACGCGCGCTGAATCCGCGAGATGTGCCGGCTGGGCAACGGCGGCGTGACATCGGGCCGATTCAAGGCGTGCAGCAGACTCGTGGTGATCTCCTTGATGCGCGCCCGTTCGCGAATGGGCGCGCCGGAATCCTCCAGCACCGTGAAACTGTCCAGGGTATAACCGCTGTGGCCGGTGATGATCCGGGCGTCGAGGATGTTCAGGCCCAGTTGATCGAGGATGGAGGTGATCAGCGCGAACAGATTGTCCTGATCGCGGGTGTAGATGAAAATTTCGGTGCCGCCCCGGCTCGGATCGTCGCGGGCCATGACCAGGGGCCGGTCGTTGTGGCCTTTTTTAAGGATCGCCCGGGTATGCCAGGAAATCTCATCGGCGGCGTGACGGAGGAAATAATCATCGCCGAAGCTCTCCCACACCTGGTTGATGCGGTCCTCGTCGATCCGGGTGGCGTGCAACCGGCGCCGCGCCCGCGCCTGAATCTCGCGGAGGCGTTCTTCCTTGTCGATCGGGTTGTCCAGCCCCCGGCGCAGCGCCTGGCGCGTCGCGCTGTAGAGCTGCCACAGCAGCGAGGCCCGCCAAGTGTTCCACAGCTTGGGATTGGTGCCGCGAATGTCGGCGACCGTCAGCAGATACAGATAGTCCAGATGCATCTGGTCGCCCATCCGCCGGGCGAAGGCGTGGATGACCTCGGGATCGTGGATATCCGTCTTCTGCGCGGTCAGCGACAGGGTCAGGTGATGACGCACCAGCCAGGCTACCAGCCGGGTGTCGAAACTGCTGAGCCCGTGCCGGCGACAAAACCGCTCGGCATCCTCGGCGCCCAACTCGGAGTGATCGCCGCCCCGACCCTTGGCGATATCGTGATACAGGCCGGCGATGTAGAGCAATTCCGGTTTGGGCAACCGGTCCATGATGGCGTTGCAATGCGGCAATATCTCGACGAACTGCGGCAGATAGAACCGCCGCAAGTTGCGCACCACGAATAATATGTGCTGGTCCACCGTGTAGGCGTGGAACAGATCGTACTGCATCCGACCGACGATCTGGCCGAATTCCGGCAGGTAGGCCGGCAAGACGCCATAGGCGTTCATCAACCGCAGTTGCCAGGTGACGCCGTGGGGTTGGCGCAGGATTTCCATGAACAGACTGCGCGGCCGCATGTCCTTGCGAAACTTGTCATCGATCAAGGGCAGGTGGTCGCGGATCAGCCGGATGGTGGTGGCTCGGATGCCCTTCAGCTCCGGATGCTGTTGCAGCATCAGGAAGATTTCCAGCAGGGCGAAGGGATAGCGCAGGAAGACGTTGGTTCGGGTCACCTCCAGATAGCCGCGGCGCGCCTGAAAGCGCCGATTGATGGGGCGCGGTTCGTCCGGGTCGTCGGCCAGCAGGATCGCCTCCTCGAACCACTGCAACAGCATCTCGTTTAATTGGCTCAGCGCCGTGACGGTGCGGTAGTAGCGCTGCATGAATTGTTCGACTCCCAGGTTATGATCCTGATCCTGGTAGCCGAACTGCTGGGCGATGCGCCGCTGGTGATCGAACAGGAGGTTGTCCTCGCGCCGCCCGGTCAGTACGTGCAGGGCGAACCGCACCTGCCAGAGAAAGTTGCGGCCCTCGATCAGTTCCTCATATTCGCGCGCGCTCAGAAAGCCGTGGTCGATCAATTCCCGCAGGGTGCTGGCGCCGAAGTGGCGTTTAGCGACCCAGCCGATCATCTGCAAGTCGCGCAGGCCGCCGGGGCCGTCCTTGATATTGGGTTCCAGATTGAAGGCGGTTTCGTTGTACTTCTGGCAGCGCTGGCAGCGCTCCTGGCGCTTGAACTCGAAGAAGGCGGCGTCCGGCCAGATCCGATCCGGTCCGGTGACGGCGCGCATCCGTTCGAACAACGCGCGCGAACCGGTCAGCAGTCGGGCTTCCATCAAGCTGGTGGCGATGGTGATGTCGGCGGCGCCCTCGCGGGCGCAATCCTCGACCGTGCGCACGCTGTGCCCGACTTCCAGGCCGATATCCCACAGGAAAGTCAATAGATCCTCCAAGCCGGAGCGATGGCTTTCCAACGCTTGGTCGCCGAGCAGGATCATGATGTCCACGTCCGAACCGGGATGCAGTTCGCCGCGCCCGTAGCCGCCGACCGCCACCAGCGCCAGGTCCGTCGCATCCGCCGCGAAAAAGCGCAGCCAGGCCCGTTGTAGCAGTTCGTCCATCAGGCGGGCGCGAACCGGCACCAACTCGTGGGCGGGGATGCCTTGCCGGAACCGCTCCACGAGCCGGGCGTCGCTGTTTTGCAGCAGGGCGCGAAACGGCGCAAGCGGTGTGGTGGCCACGGCGGACTCGCGCTCGAACGCCACGGCATCGAACGCCGCCTCACTGAGGGCCGGAGGAGGGAGCGCAGGCGAGAAGGCAGGCTTTCGTAAAGCGTCGGAGGTAGCCAAAATATCGGAGGTAGCCATGAGGGTTTTTTTCGAGAGGGACAAGGAAACCGCAAGCGTCCGCCAGGACAGCTAGAGCGTTTCACCGGGCAGTAGCGTCAGGACTTCGTGGCCGGTCTCCGTGACTAGCACGGTATGTTCCCACTGGGCGGAGATGCTGTGATCCTTGGTGATGACGGTCCATTTGTCGGGCATGACTTTAACGTGTCGTCGGCCGGCGTTGAGCATCGGCTCGATGGTAAAAGTCATGCCCGGCTTCAGTTCGACGCCGACGCCCGGATCGCCGTAGTGCAGGACTTGCGGCTCTTCGTGAAAGTTCTTGCCGATCCCGTGACCGCAGTACTCGCGCACCACCGAGCAGTGCTGGGTTTCGGCATGCTTCTGGATGGCATGCCCGATGTCGCCGAGCCGAATGCCAGGCCGCACCATGCGAATGCCGACGCACATCGCTTCGTAGGCTACCCGGCTGACCCGCTGCGCGTTGATCGGTGGGACGCCGATGTGGAACATCTGGCTGGTGTCGCCGTGGTAGCCATCCTTGAGGACAGTGATGTCGATGTTGAGCACATCGCCCTTCTTCAGCTTCTTCGGGCCAGGGATGCCGTGACAGACGACGTGGTTGATCGAGGTGCAGATGGATTTGGGAAAGCCACGATAATGAAGGGGTGCGGGGATGGCCTGTTGGGTGTTGACGATATAATCGTGACAGATCCGATCCAGTTCCTCGGTGGCGACGCCCTCCCGCACGTAAGGCCGGATCATGCGCAGCACCTCGGCGGCCAAGCGGCCGGCTACCCGCATCTTTTCGATTTCCGCCGGCGTCTTGAGGGTGATGCCGGCCGGGGTTTTGGGAGTTTTCTGAAACATGGTTTGGTCTACGCGCTTACGCCTGCGAACGCATGATAACGGACTGATGGGGCGAGCGACCGCCAGAGCGACCGCCGGCTATTGGGACCCCGTCGCACTCGCGGCGGTTCATTTGGTTTTCCCGAACGATCCATGTTATAAAGCGCGCGCCTTTTAGGCAAACTCCACGTATTTTTTAGCTTCATACTTCTCACATTCGCCGACACGGGCGGCCGGGTGCCCCATGAAGGGTCGCTGCTCGGGGCGGATGGAGGCTTAACCCCAATCTTTTAGGAGAATACTCAGCAATGGCGACCGTTTCCATGCGCCAGATGCTGGAGGCCGGCGTGCATTTCGGCCACCAGACCCGTTACTGGAATCCCAAAATGGCCCCGTATATCTTCGGGGCGCGTAGCAAGATTCACATCATCAACCTGGAAAAGACCCTTCCGCTGTACCTGGAAGCGTTAAATTTCGCCGGCCGGCTGGCGTCCAAGGGCGGCAAGATCATGTTAGTGGGCACCAAGCGCTCGGCCCGCGAGGCCGCCGCCGAGGCGGCTCTCCGCTGTGGGATGCCCTATGTCAACCACCGCTGGTTGGGCGGCATGTTGACCAACTTCAAGACGGTTCGACAGTCCATCAAGCGGTTGAAGGATCTCGATCTCATGGCGCAGGACGGCAGCTTCGAGCGGTTGGTCAAAAAGGAAGTGATCGGACTGCGGCGCGAAATGGACAAGCTCGAACGTAGCCTGGGCGGCATCAAGGACATGGCCAGCCTGCCGGACGCGCTGTTCGTGATCGACGTCGGTCACGAGCGCATCGCCGTTCAGGAGGCCAACAAGCTGGGCATTCCGGTGGTCGGGGTCGTGGACACCAACCATTCGCCCGACGGCGTCAGCCATGTCATTCCCGGCAACGACGACGCCATTCGAGCCATCCAATTGTATTTGGGGGGGCTGGCCGAGGCGGTTCTGGAAGGACGCGCCGTGTTGACCACGGGCCGCGTCGAGGAAGAATTCGTCGAGATTCCCGAGGAAGAAACTCCGCCGAATGTCGAGATGGGCGCCTGAGAGTTGGTGCGAAGATAGCCCATCTCTCATTGAAATTTAAGTTTTTTAGAGGTAATCAGGCATGACGGAAATTACGGCGGCGCTCGTTAAGGAACTGCGCGAGCGCACGGGCGCGGGAATGATGGAGTGCAAAAAGGCCCTGCGGGAAATCGGGGGTGATATCGAAGCGGCGGTCGAACTGATGCGCAAGGCGGGTCAGGCCAAGGCCGACAAGAAAGCGAGCCGCATCGCCGCCGAGGGTCTGATCGTCCTCCGAAGAATGGGTGAGGCGGCGGTCTTGGTCGAGGTCAACTGCGAAACCGATTTCGTGACCAAAAATGAAGACTTCCGGGCTTTCGCCGACGCCGTGGCCGAGACGGTGTTGCGGGACGGACCCCCCGATCTGGCGGCGTTGCTGGCGCTGAACATGGCCAACGGCCAAAGCGTCGAGCAGAACCGGCGCGAGTGCATCGCCAAGATCGGCGAGAACATGAACGTTCGCCGCTTCGCCCGTCTGGAAGCGACGCCGACCGGCGCGTTGGGCAGTTACCTGCACGGTACTCGCATCGGCGTGCTGGTGGATCTGGAGGGCGGCGACGCCGATCTGGCCAAGGATATCGCCATGCACGTGGCCGCCAGCCGGCCGCTGTGCGTCAGCGCCGACCAAGTGCCAGCCGATCTGATCGCCAAGGAGAAGGAGATTTACGCAGCCCGCGCGGTCGCCGAAGGCAAGCCGGCCAACATGATCGAGAAAATCGCGGATGGGCGGCTACGCAAGTACTTGGAAGAGGTGACCCTGCTCGGTCAACCCTTTGTCAAGGATCCCGATCAGAGCGTGGAAAAACTGCTGACAGCGGGTCAAGCCAGGGTCAGGCGCTTCGAGCGCTTCGAACTGGGCGAGGGGCTTGCGAAGAAAACCGACAACTTCGCGGCCGAAGTGATGGCGCAAGCCCGCGTCGATCAGGACCAGCCGTGAGCCCGACCGGAGCGGGCCGGGTTTTTTGATACACTTTCAGCCGTGCCGAGCAATCCCCGGTCTTCTCGATTGGGGAAAAGGTCGAGATTCGCTCCGCCCATTTTCAACACTGCCCAGGTTGCGCGATGCCCATGCAGGATTTCAGACCAGCCTTCAAGCGAATTCTTCTGAAGCTCAGCGGCGAAGTGTTGATGGGCGATGGCGAGTACGGCATCGATACCGGGGTGCTCGCCCGTATCGCTGGCGAAATCCAGGAGGTGCGCCAGTTCGGTGTGGAAGTGGGCATGGTGATCGGCGGCGGCAATCTGTTCCGGGGCGCCGGGCTGGCCAGGGCCGGCATGGATCGAGTCACCGCCGATCACATGGGGATGCTGGCCACGGTCATGAACTCGCTGGCCATGCAGGATACCCTGGAGCGGTTGAACGTGTTTACCCGGGTGATGTCGGCGATCCGCATCAACCAGGTCTGCGAGGACTACATCCGCCGCCGCGCCATCCGCCATTTGGAAAAGGGTCGGGTGGTGATCTTCGCCGCCGGCACGGGCAATCCCTTCTTCACCACCGATTCCGCCGCCAGTTTGCGCGCCATTGAAATCAATGCCGAGGTGATGCTCAAGGCCACCAAAGTGGATGGCATCTACTCAGCCGATCCATTCAAGGATCCCAAGGCGGTGCGTTACGACCGGCTTACCTACGACGAAGCCTTGGCGCGCAAACTGCAGGTGATGGACGCCACCGCGATTGTCATCTGTCGCGAGCACGACCTGCCGCTGAAGGTTTTCAATATCAACCACCACGGCGATCTGGTGCGGATCGTGTGCGGCGAGAACGTGGGCACCACCGTGGTGCGGGAATGACGACCATGATCGACGACCTCAAGAAAGAAGCCACCACCCGGATGGCCAAGAGCGTGGACAGCTTGAAACAGGAATTGACCAAACTGCGCACCGGCCGCGCCCATGCCAGCCTGCTGGATCATGTGCTGGTCAGCTACTATGGCAGCGAACAGCCTCTCAATCAGGTGGCCTCGGTCAGCGTGCCCGATGCCCGCACGCTGTTGGTGACGCCCTGGGAAAAAAACATGGTCGGACCGATCGAGAAAGCGATCCTCAAGTCCGATCTGGGTCTAAATCCGGCGTCCGCCGGGACGACGATCCGGGTGCCGTTGCCTCCGTTGACCGAGGAGCGCCGCCGCGACTTGGTCAAGGTGGTCCGACAGGAGGGCGAGGGCGCCAAGGTCGCGATCCGCAATATCCGTCGCGACGCCAACAGCCAACTCAAAGCGTGGCTCAAGGACAAGAAGATCAGCGAAGACGCCGAGCGGCAAGCCCAGGACGACATCCAGAAACTCACCGATCGCCATATTCAGGATGTGGACAAGATGCTCGCGGCCAAGGAGGCCGAGTTGATGGAAATCTGAACTACAGCGATGAGGTTGTTATCTCGATGGTCGTCCGCGCCAGAGTCCTGCCCGATGTCCGTTGACGCGGGCGCCTCGCCGACCCCTCGGAACTGCTTGCCGCGCCATGTCGCTATCGTCATGGACGGCAATGGTCGCTGGGCGCAGCAGCGGTCCCTGCCGCGTACGGCGGGGCATCGAGAAGGCGCCAAGGCGGCGCGCCGGATCGTGCGGGCCTGTGGCGAACGCGGCATTGAGGTGCTGACGTTGTTCGCCTTCAGCAGCGAAAACTGGCGCCGGCCGCGACCGGAAGTCGATGTTTTGATGAGTCTGTTTCTGACGGCCTTGCGCGGCGAAATCCGCCGTCTCGATGAAACCAACGTGCGTCTGCGTTTTATCGGCGACCCGAACGCTTTTTCCGATACCCTGCGGCGATACATGCTCGAGGCCGAGCGGCGCACCGCCGCGAACGACGGCCTGACGCTGGTCGTCGCCGCCAATTATGGCGGGAGATGGGATATCGCCCAAGCGGCCCGGCGAGTTTCCGAGGAGGTGCTGGCCGGCCGCCTGCAACCGAACGAGATCACCGTCGATCGGTTTCATCATTACACCAGCTTGGCCGATCTGCCGGAGCCCGATCTTTTCATCCGCACCGGTGGCGAACAGCGCATCAGCAACTTTCTGCTCTGGCAGATGGCTTACACGGAATTCTATTTCACCGACCGGCTGTGGCCGGACTACGCCGCCGACGATCTGGAATCGGCCTGCGCCGCGTTCGCCAACCGGCAGCGGCGCTTTGGCTTGACCGGCGAACAATGGGTCGCGAGCAGCCATGCTTAGGCAGCGTATCATCACCGCGGCCGTTTTGGCCCTGGCTGTGATTTGGGCCGTGTTGAAGCTGCCGGCCGCCGGTTTTGGCGTGGCCTTGCTGGCGGTGGCGGTGCTGGGCGCTTGGGAATGGGCCCGGCTGGCGGGCCTTGATGGGACTCGCGATCGCCTGTTGTACGGCGGGCTGGTGCTGGCGGCGATTCTCGCGCTCTGGCCGCTGGTCGGGAACGTGGCCGTCGTCGAGGCGTTGCTGGTCCTGGTCTGCCTGGGCTGGTGTTACGCGCTGTTCTGGATCGGGCGTTACGCCGTGCGTCCGGAGCGCCGAGACCGCGCCATCATGGTCGGGGGAGCCGGGGCGATCGTATTGGTGGCGTTCTGGATGGCGCTGATGAGCCTGCGGGATGAATTCGGTCCGACTTACGTCCTGTTTTTGTTGCTGCTGATCTGGGTTGCCGATACGGGCGCCTATTTCGCCGGACGTCGTTGGGGACGGCGCAAGCTGGCGCTGACCGTCAGTCCGGGCAAGACCTGGGAGGGGGCGTTCGGAGCCGGCATGGCCACCCTGGCGTTCGCCTCGCTCGGCGCGGCGTTCCTGGAAATGGGCGCCCGCTGGCCTGGATTCGTGGCGGTGTGCATGGTTACGGTCGGCTTCTCCATCGTTGGGGATCTGTTTGAAAGCATGATGAAGCGGCAGCGGTGCGTGAAGGACAGCGGCGCGCTGTTGCCGGGCCACGGGGGTGTGCTCGACCGGCTCGACAGTTTGATTGCCGCCGCGCCGGTGTTTTTGTTGGGCCTGTACGGGATGCAGCGATGAAGGCGCGGGCGGGCGTCGCGATTCTGGGAGCGACCGGCTCGATCGGGGTCAGCACGCTCGATGTGGTGCGGCGTCACGCCGACCGTTTCCGGGTCGTGGCACTGACCGCCCATCGGGATGTCGAAGCTCTGCTGGAACAATGTCTGGTCTGCGAGCCCGATTACGCGGCCATGGCGGATGAAACCGCGGCCGAGCGCCTGCGCGAACGCTTGCGGGCGGCGGGCCGGCCGGTCGAGGTGCTGGCTGGCGCGGCGGGATTGGAACGGGTCGCGGTCTTGCCGGAAGTCGATCGAGTCATGGCGGCCATCGTCGGTGCGGCGGGATTGTTGCCGACGCTGGCGGCGGCGCGCGCGGGCAAGCGGGTGTTGCTGGCCAACAAGGAGGCTCTGGTCATGGCCGGATCGCTGTTCATGGCGGCGGTGCGCGACCACGGCGCGGAGTTGTTGCCCATCGACAGCGAGCACAACGCGGTGTTTCAGTGCTTGCCCTCAGGGTTTGCGACCGCCGGTTTAGAGGTCTGCGGGGTACGCCGGATCTTGCTCACCGGTTCCGGCGGGCCGTTTCGCGCCACGCCGCTGGACCAGTTGTCGGCGGTGACGCCGGACCAGGCGTGCGCGCATCCGAACTGGCGGATGGGCCGGAAGATTTCCGTGGACTCCGCCACCATGATGAACAAGGGGTTGGAGGTGATTGAGGCGCGCTGGTTGTTCGGGGCGCCGTCGGACCGGATCGAGGTCGTGGTGCATCCACAAAGCGTGATTCACTCAATGGTGGAATACCAGGATGGCTCGGTGCTGGCGCAACTGGGCCACCCTGACATGCGCACGCCGATCGCCCACGCCCTGGCTTGGCCGGGGCGAATGGACTCCGGCGTGGCGTTCCTGGACTTCGCCCGACTGACGGCGCTGGAATTCCAGGCTCCGGATTTCACCCGGTTTCCCGCGTTGCGGCTGGCTCGCTCCGCGCTGGCGGCGGGCGGGACCGCGCCGGCCATCCTGAATGCCGCCAACGAAGTGGCCGTGCAGGCTTTTCTGGACCGGCGGATCCGCTTTACCGATATCGCCGTCGTGGTCGAACAAACCCTGGAACAGGTTGCCGGGCGCGCGGTTGAAACCCTGACGGCGGTTCTCGATGACGACGCCCGGGCGCGAGCCGTGGCGTGCGAGCAGGTCGCCGTGCGAGCGGTGGAGGGTTGAGATGGGCGATTCGCTGGTTTCGGTGTTGGCCCTGATCGTCACGCTGGGCGTGCTGATCACCGTCCATGAGTTTGGCCATTTTTGGGTGGCGCGCCGGTTGGGTGTCAAGGTGCTGCGGTTCTCGGTCGGTTTCGGGAGGCCGTTGTGGCTGCGGCGCGGCCGGGACGGCGTGGAGTACGTGGTCGCCGCCCTGCCGTTGGGCGGCTATGTCAAAATGCTGGACGAGCGTGAGGGCGACGTGCCGGCCGCCGAGGCGCCCCGGGCGTTCAACCGCCAGCCGGTCGGCTCGCGGATCGCCATCGTTCTGGCCGGACCGGCGTTCAACTTCCTGTTCGCCATTCTGGTCTACGCCCTGATGTTCATGGTCGGCGTTCCCGGCGTCAAGCCGGTGCTGGACGATCCGCGGCCGGGCTCGCTGGCCGAGGCGGGCGGCTTCCGCAAGGGCGACAGCATCGTGGCGATCGACGGCAAGCCGACTCCCACCCTGAACGCGGCGATGCTGGAGCTGGTGGATCGGGTCATGGCCGAGGAACTCATCCAGGTCGAGGTGCGGGATGAGGAAGACCGGGTGCGCGTCCGGACCCTGGATGCCCGCGATGCGCCGAACTTGCGGGAAATGGTTCAGGTGCTCGATCGGGTGGGACTGGCGCCATGGCGGCCGGCTTTGCCGGCGGTGATCGGTCAGGTCATGCGCGACAGCGCGGCGGAACGGGCCGGTTTGCAGCCGGGGGATCACATCGTGCGGATCGCGGGCGAATCGGTTACGGAGTGGGAGCAGTGGCGCGCCCTCATCCAGCGACATCCTCTCCAGGCGCTCACGGTATGGATCGAACGCGATGGGGTGGAACAGACGCTGGAACTAACGCCCGATGTCCGTGAAGACGGGCAGGGCGAGCGGGTCGGTTTCATCGGCGCCGTCCCCGAGGTTCCCGAGGCTCTCGCCGAAAGTTTGCGGGTTGTGGTACGTTACGGGCCGTTGGACGCGGTCGGGGCGGGGCTCGGCAAGACGTGGGACATGTCGTTGCTGACCCTGCGCATGCTGGGCCGGATGCTGGTCGGCAAGGCGTCGCTGGATAATCTGAGCGGCCCGCTGACCATCGCGCATTTCGCCGGTCAGGCGGCCAGCGCCGGATCGATCGCCTTTCTGTCCCTGCTGGCGTTGGTCAGCATCAGTCTGGGCGTGCTGAACCTGTTGCCGGTGCCGGTGCTGGACGGCGGGCATTTGCTGTACTACCTGATCGAACTGGTCAAGGGCAGTCCGCTGTCGGAAACGGTGCAACACCTGGGGCAGCAGGTCGGGATCGTCGTTTTGTTGCTGCTGATGGGACTGGCCCTGTTCAATGATTTCAACCGCCTTCTGGGATAGCCAGGGTGCATTTCCCCGCCCTGTGGTAAACATGCCGTCATGAACTTTTCTCGCCGTCTGGTCGTTTTGCTGAGCTTGCTCGTCGCGGTTTCCGGAGCGGGCGCCGCCGAATTCGTGGTGCGGGACATCCAAGTCGATGGCCTGCAACGCATCTCCGCCGGCACCGTGTTCAACTACCTGCCCGTGCAGGTGGGATCAACGGTCTCGGAACGGGAGTATCCGGAGATCATCCGCGCGTTGTTCGGGACCGGTTTCTTCACCGATGTCAATCTGGAGCGCAAGGGCGATGTCCTGGTGGTCACCGTGGTCGAACGGCCAGCCATCGCCGAGATCACGATCGCCGGCAACCGGGATATCAGCACCGACGATCTCAAGAAGGCCCTGACCGAGGTCGGGTTGGTGGAGGGTCGGGTTTTCGACCGGGCCTTGCTCGACCGAGTGGAGCAGGAGTTGTTGCAACAGTATTTCAGCCGCGGGCGGTACGCCGCGCGAATCGACAGCCAAGTGCGGCCGCTGGAACGTAACCGGGTCGCGATCGCTTTCGATATTTCCGAAGGCGAGGTGGCCAGCATCAGTCGGATCAATATCGTCGGCAACCAGGCTTTCTCCGACCGGGAGCTGTTGAAGCAATTGCAGTCGTCCACCTCCGGCTGGTTTTCCTTCTTCACCAAGGACGACCAATACTCCAAACAGAAACTGGCGGCGGATATCGAAATCCTGCGGTCCTTCTATCTGGACCGGGGTTTTTTGAAATTCAACGTCGAGTCCACCCAGGTTTCCATCACCCCGGACAAGCGGGATGTCTACATCACCTTGAATATCTTCGAGGGCGAACCCTTCATCCTTGAGGACGTTCAATTGGCCGGTGACTTCGGCGTGGTCCCCGAGTCGGAGCTGCAACCGTTGATCACCGTCAAGCCCGGCGAGACTTTCTCGCGCGCCCGATTGACCGAGGTCGCCCAAGCGTTGGGCGAACGCTTGGGCGAGGAAGGTTACGCGTTCGCCAACGTCAATACCGTGCCGCGGGTGGACGATGAGAACAACCGGGTGTCCTTGACGTTCATGGTGGACCCCGGCCGACGAGTTTATGTACAGCGCATCAATTTTCAGGGAAACACCAAAACCCAGGACGAAGTATTGCGCCGGGAGATGCGTCAATCGGAAGGAGCATGGTACTCGACCAAGGACATCGAGCGTTCCAAGACCCGCTTGCAGCGTTTGGATTACCTGGAAAGCGTGAATATCGAAACGCCGGCCGTGCCTGGGACCAGCGATCAGGTGGACGCTAACTTCACCGTGGTCGAGCGGCCTTCGGGTAGCGTGATGTTCGGCGTCGGTTACGGCCAGGAATCCGGTATCCTGTTGAATGCCAGCCTGACCCAGAACAATTTTCTAGGGACCGGGAACCAGTTCAATGTGATTCTCAATAACAGCGGCATCGGTCAGAATTACAGTATTTTTTATAATAATCCCTACCACACCATCGACGGGGTCAGCCGGGGATTTCGAGTCTTTTTCCGAGAGATCGACAGCGCCGAGGCCAACACCGCCGACTACATCCTGAACAGCTACGGCGCCCAAGTCATTTATGGGTTTCCGTTGAATGAGTTCGATACGTTGCGGTTGACCCCCGGTTTCGAGCGTATTTGGATCGATACGACCGATAACACGCCCGTCGAGATTCTCGCTGAGATCGCCCGCAACGGCGATACCTTCAATCAGTTCAAGCTGGAAGCGAGCTGGTCGCGCGACAACCGCAACCGGGCCTTTTTTCCGACCAGCGGCAGTCTGAATCAGATTTCGGCCGAGATCGCCATTCCAGGTAGCGATGCGGAATTCTACAAACTGAACTACCGGACTATCGCCTATCTACCGCTGACCGCCTGGCTAACCGGGTCGGCGGGCGGCGATCTCGGCTATGGTGACGGTTACGGTAGCACCGGCGACCTGCCGTTTTTCGAAAATTTCTTCGCCGGTGGGTTGCGTTCGGTGCGAGGGTATGAGGCCAACACTCTCGGACCTCGCTACAGCAACGATGAGCCTCGCGGCGGCGTGTTTAAAACCACTGCCTCCGCCCAGTTGATCTTCCCGGTGCCCTTCATGGAAAAATCCGAGAACATACGGGTGGCCGCCTTCTTTGATGCGGGTAACGTGTTTGCGGACGTGGGGGATTTCGATTTTGGCGAATTGCGTTACTCAGTGGGTGTTTCTGGACTCTGGCTGTCGCCGCTCGGGCCCATCGTATTGAGCCTCGCCGCTCCGCTCAACGATCAATCCGGCGATGACACCCAGTTTTTCCAGTTTTCCTTTGGCGTGCCCTTTTAAGGGAATCCTGGATCTTGGGCTGATTTTTTAAGTGGTTCTCCGTGGAGATTTTGGGTGAAACTCATGTATAACATGCACAAGTGGTTGATTGCGATGGTTCTGGCCTTGTCGTTTTCGCTGGCGCAGGCACAGGCGGCCGACATGAAAATTGGTTTCGTCAGCATCGCCAAGATTCTGAATAGCGCGCCGCAGGCCGATGCGGCCAGCAAGCGGCTCGAACGAGAGTTCGCGCCTCGGCAAAAAGGGTTGGTCGAAGCGCAGAATTCCTTACGCCGTTTGGAAGAACGTCTGTCCAAGGACGGTGCGGTGATGAGCGAGAGCCAGCGCCGGAGTTTGGAGGGCGATATTCGCAACCAGGCCCGGGAATTGAAGCGGACCAGCGATGAATTCCGGGAAGATTTCAATCTGCGCCGCAACGAGGAGCTGGGGAAATTCCAGAAGCAGGTGTTGGACGTGATCAACAACGTCGCCAGAGAAGAAGGCTTTGATTTAGTGGTCAACGACGGCGCGACCCTGTACGCCAGTTCGCGCGTGGATGTCACCGACAAGGTGCTCAGCCGTCTCACCACCTCCCGGTAACCGCAATGATCACGCTGGGCGAGGTCGCCGCGACGGCGGGCGCCAGCTTGCGAGGGGGCGACGCCGCGACGGTCATCACCGGAGTGGCGCCCTTGCCCAGCGCGGAGTCCGGACAACTCAGCTTCCTGATTAACCCGCGTTATCGCCGATTTCTAACGGTCACCCGCGCGGCCGCCGTGATTCTGTCGCCGAAGGATGCCGAAGGCTGTCCGATCCCGGCGGTGGTGGCCGCCAATCCGCATGTCGCCTACGCCCGGATTGCGACCCTGTTCGAACCGCCGGTCTCCCCGGCGCGCGCGGGCATCCATCCCACCGCCTGGGTCAGCCCTACCGCCCGAATCGCCGCCGACGCCTGGATCGGCCCGCATTGCACGGTGGAAGCGGGCGCGGTCATCGCGGAGGGAGTGTTCGTCGGACCCGGTTGCGCCATCGGCGAACAGTCCACCATCGGCGCCGAAACCCGGTTAGTGGCGCGCGTGACCGTGTGTCATCGGGCGCGAATCGGGCGCCGGGTGCTGGTCCATCCGGGCGCGGTGATCGGCAGCGACGGATTCGGCCTGGCCCTGGATCGCGGCGGGCGCTGGCTCAAGGTTCCACAACTCGGTGGGGTCCTGATCGGCGACGACGTTGAGATCGGCGCGAACACCACCATCGACCGCGGCGCCCTGGAAGACACCGTGATCGAGGAAGGGGTCAAGCTGGACAACCAGGTTCAGATCGCCCACAACGTGCGCGTTGGCGCCCACAGCGCCCTGGCCGGCTGCGTCGGCATCGCCGGTAGCGCCCGCATCGGCCGGCATTGTATGTTGGGCGGCGGGGTCGGCATCGCCGGTCATCTGGAAATCGCCGATCGCGTGCATATTACCGGTATGTCGCTGGTGACCCAATCCATCACCGAGCCCGGCGTGTATTCCTCGGGGTTGGCGGTGGAGCCAAACCGGCTTTGGAATAAGATCAGCGCGCGCTTGCGCCGGCTGGACGAATTGTTCCGGCGCTTGGCGGCCCTGGAAAAAAAAATCGGCCGCGATGGCGCCACTTGAGAGGGTAAGGCTTTGGAACCGATGGATGTTCAGGAGATTTTGGAGTATCTGCCGCACCGCTACCCCTTTTTGCTCGTCGACCGGGTCCTGGCGTTCGAGCCCGGACAATCGCTGACGGGTCTCAAGAATGTCAGTTACAACGAACCGTTCTTTCCCGGCCACTTTCCGCAACGACCCATCATGCCGGGGGTGCTCATTCTGGAGGCGCTGGCCCAGGCGACCGGAATTCTCGCATTCAAGAGCGAAGGCGAACGGCCCGATCATCGTTCCATGTACTACCTGGTGGGCATCGATAACGCCCGTTTCAAGCGGCCGGTCGAACCGGGCGATCAGTTGATTCTGGAAGTGCGCCTGGACCGCATCAAACGGGGCATCGGTAAGTTTTTTGGCGAGGCGAAGGTGGACGGTCAACTGGTGGCGACCGCCGAGTTGATGTGTGCCCGGCGGGACATCGACCGGTGATCGATCCGCGCGCCGTGGTGGACCCATCGGCCCGGTTGGCGGCGGATGTGACGGTCGGACCGTTTTCACTCATCGGTCCGGAGGTGGAGATCGACACGGGCACCTGGATCGGCCCGCACGCGGTGATCCAAGGCCCGACCCGGATCGGCCGCGACAACTGCATCTATCAGTTCACCTCGCTGGGCGAAGCTCCCCAGGATAAGAAGTACGGCGGCGAGCCGACCCGGTTGGAGATCGGTGATCGCAATACCATCCGGGAGTTCGTCACCATCAATCGCGGGACGGTGCAGGATGCCGGCGTGACCCGGTTGGGCGACGACAACTGGATCATGGCCTATGTCCATATCGCCCACGATTGCCTGGTTGGCAACCGCACCATCTTCGCCAACGGGGCGTCGCTGGCCGGGCATGTCCATATTGAGGATGACGTGGTGCTGGGCGGTTTTGCCCTGGTCTATCAGTTCACCCGCCTGGGCATGCACAGCTTCTGTGGGTTTGCCTGCGGGGTCCATCGCGACGTGCCGCCCTACGTGACCGTGGCCGGCTACCGCGCCGAGCCGTATGGCATCAATGCCGAGGGGTTGCGTCGCCGGGGATTCGCCGATGAAGAGATTCAGGCGATCCGTCGGGCTTACAAGGCGATCTACCGCGCCAATCTGCGTTTGGAAGAAGCGATCGACAAGGTCCGGGAGATGACGGCGGAATACCCTCGACTGCAAATTCTCGCCGATTTTCTGGCGGCGCCCTCCCGCAACGGGATCGTGCGCTAGAACCGCGCCGGTCATGCACATCGCCATGGTCGCCGGCGAACTGTCGGGCGACCTGCTGGGCGCTGGACTCATCGCCGCGCTGCGGGAGCGCTATCCGCAAGCCCGCTTCAGCGGCATCGGTGGTCCGGAAATGCTCGCCCAAGGCTTTCAGACCGTGGCGCCCCTGGAACGGTTGGCGGTGATGGGTTTGGTGGAAGTGTTGCGTCACCTCCCGGAACTGTTGCGGATTCGGCGCCAACTTGATCGCCACTGGCTGGCCGACCCACCGCAAGCGTTCGTCGGCATCGATGCCCCGGATTTCAACCTGGGTCTGGAACGCCGGCTGCGCGCCCGCGGCGTTCCCACCGTGCATTACGTCAGCCCCTCGGTCTGGGCGTGGCGGGCGTGGCGAGTTCGCAAGATCGCCCGGGCGGTGAGTCTGATGCTGACGTTGCTGCCGTTCGAGGCGGCTTTTTACCAGGATCACGGGGTGCCGGTGCGGCATGTCGGTCATCCCCTGGCTGATACCATTCCCTTGCGTAGCGATCCACTATGGGCGCGGCGGTCGTTAAGTCTGGAGTGGCCGGCGGAAGCGACGGTCGTCGCCCTGCTGCCCGGCAGCCGGTTGGGCGAAGTCAGCCGACTGGGACCGGTGTTTCTGGAAACCGCGCGCTGGTTGCACGCGCGCCGCCCCGATCTGCGGTTTCTGATTCCGGCGGCGACCCCCCGCTTGCACGAAGTCTTGACGGCGCTGCGGGACCACTATGCGCCGACGCTGCCGCTGATGCTGGTGC
>DAIRDI010000004.1:0-27539 GCA_036796235.1 Candidatus Competibacteraceae bacterium
TGATTGACTCTGTTAGCCACTCATAAGGAATACCATGATGACCGCTTTAACCTTGACCGTTCCGGATTCCTCGCTATCCGCCCTGCGGCGCTCGCCCACCGAGTTCGCCGACGCCATGAAACTGGCGGCGGCGATCCACTGGTACCAGCGCGGTGTGCTGTCGCAGGAGCGAGCCGCCGAGTTGGCTGGGCTGAACCGGCGCGATTTTATCCACGCCTTGGCGAAAGAGGGGGTGGACGTCTTTATCCTGGACGAGGCTAGCCTTGCGCGGGAGTTGGGAAGGAGCACGACCCTCGGTGCGGGGAAATCGGTGGTGTTGGCGCTGTCGCGAGTTTCAATGGAATGCAGGGCGATGCCAAAAACCCTTCTTGACTGACGGGGTCCGACTGTTTAGCATTTTCCGCGCAGACAAGCGCAGGGTTTGTAGAGGTCGCCGGCGACGGTGGCAGCCCGAATGGGTGGGAACCTCGAACCTGGGGTCTGCATTTTCATTTGAGACTATGGAAAATCTCAAGATATGGCATTGAGCGAGCGAGCGTCGCCAAGTCATCCGGCCAGAATTTCACGCCATATCCCTCCAATACGCCTCGATGCCGGTACAGGATGCGCGTCATGAGGCGCACGTAACGGTCCTCCACCTCGCCGTAGGGGTTGCGATTGACCGCAAAGTAAAAGCCCGAAGCCACCGCGTCCGCGATCTGCAAACCAGCGAGTTGGTCATGATTGACCGCCTTCACCCGTTCCGGCAGGACAACCGACCAATCCACCCGAATATCCCTTGCTTCGCTGGTCTCGCGTAAGTGTCTGAGGTAAGAACGCAGATCGTCATAAGACATGATGCTGCGGTTGGAAAAAATGATCTCGGCGGCGCCGTCCCCTTCTCCCTGCTTGCGATAATCCCGGCACAACCAGGATACCCGTTCCAGTAACAATCGCGTGGCGTAACGGTACAAGCGAAATTTTTCGCTCTGAAATCTCTCTGGTTCCTTGATCGATGGCTTATGGATGAGTACCGAGACCGTCCGCAATCGCGATTCACTGATGGTTCTCGCGTAGGGTACGCGTTGTTCGTGTTTTAAGTTGCGGAAATGCAGGGCTTGTCGGTCTTGCTTGCCGAGCAACGAGCGCACCTCGCGGAGCAGCCGCACGGCATCCGGGTCGTTTTCCTTACGGAATACCACCGCCGAAAGCACCAGCCAGCGCGAACTACCCTGTTCGTTTGGCAGGAAAACAAACCCTTCGTCGCCAGATTCGTCGATGTAAACCGTGAAGCTTGGTGTCATGGGACTCCTTGACGAAAACCGGAATCCGGGGTCCCCCGAACTCCGGCTCTCATTCGCTTACGCCAGATACACCCGCTCCAGCGCCCCACGCGCGATGTTGCCCTTGCCGTCCTCGGCTTCGAGGTAATAGCGCACGTCGCCCGCGCCGACCGGCAATTTCGCGGTGAAGTACTGGGCGGTGATAGCCGCGCCGGTCTGTGAGGGATACGGCCCGTGGTCGGTCATCGGAATCCGGGTTTCGCCCGTGGCAGCGCGCAACACCAAGGTCACCCGCTTCAAGCCGGAAATGTCGTGGACGAAGGTATGCACCGTCCCCTCGCGCGGCGCGTCGAGCAGGCAGCCCTGGCCCCAGCGTTTGCCGCCCGGATTTTCCGGCGTGACCCACGGCGGGAAGATGGTCGGACCGGTGCGGTCCTTGCCGGCGGCCAGCAGCGCATCGACCTCGCTCTTGACCATCCCATAGCCCTGGTTCGCGGCGTTGGTGACCTGCTGGTCCCATTCGTGTTGCCCGGTCCAATACCAATAGCAACTGGTCTCGGCGGTCAGCATAAGCCGGCTGATATCGTCCAGCCACGGCTTGCCGGGAACCGCGTCTTCCAGGGCATGCACTACGTTCTGGAACGCGGTCAGCACCGCCCAGGAGTTCAGGTCCGGCGAATAGGGCTGATCGTAGCGGCTGAACCACTTCATGAACTGGGGATCGCCGTTGTCCGCGCCGCTCCAGGAACCCGGCTCGATGTGTGCGGCTTTGGCGGGGTCGGGCGGGAAGCGATCGAGATAATCATGCACCGTGGTCAGTTCGAATCGCGGATCGCCCTGCAACCATTGGACGAGTTGCCCCGTATTATGGTTGTAGTAGCTGTCAGCGCCGCCACCGTGGTTGTCGCCGTCCGAGTGGAGGAGGAAAAACGGGGGATGTTTCGGATCGAACGTGCCGGTATCGACGATATGGTTGTAAACCTGACCCAGCACGTCGGGATATTGCAGCGCCCCGAACCCGCCCCGGGCGTCCTCGTTGCCGAGGTAACGCTCCGCCGGCACGGCGATGATTTGATGGATCTTGCCGTCCGGGTCTTCGTACTGGACGTACTCCGGCTTGAGCAGGCTGGGGGAAATTTTCGAACCGGCCCAGATGTTGTGCAGTTGCAGCCAGTCGTCGACCGGGGGATTGACCTGCTCGGCGGGATTGGGGGGCAGCATCCCCTCGTTGATCCCGGCGTAGGGATAATCCTTACAGGCCCGGAAGCGGTGGATCGAGTCGTAGATCACCGCCTTGACCCCGGCTTGGTTCAGCGCCGGAATCATGCGGACGTGGAAGGCGGTTTCCGGCGGAAACATCACCGTGGACGCCTCCAACCCGAACGCGGCGCGGATGATGGCGCGATGCCACTCGACCTGCTTGACGATGTTGCGGTCGGGGATCAGCGGCATCAACGGGTGGAAGAAGCCGAAGGCCACGAAGTCCACCCGGGGATGACCCAGGTCGGTTTGTTCCTGGGCGAGGGAACGCAAGTCGTGATTCCAGCCGGAAAAACGCCCGCCGCACAGGCCATCGGCGGCGCAGCGGTCCAGTTGTTCGATCAGCGAGCCGCTCCAACTGGTCGACAGCCCGGCGTGCGGCAGGCCACCGCCGATGTACTGGCGCGCGGCGGTGGGGATGAGGTGGGTATAGGGGCCGCCGCGCGAACCGAAGATGCCATCCTTCTCGCCATCCCAATACATCCGGTCGGTGGTGTTGTAGTAGGGCTGGTGCATGTGCTTGTGAATGCCGAAGTACAGCTTGACCGGCGCGTCGCCCGGTCCGGTCGCGATGCGGATGCTCGGCTTGACCTTGGCGTTCGGCGCGATGCGCAGCGGGCGGAATGCCTTGATCCAATCGCCGCCGCCGGACTGGCGGATATCGGCCTTGCGGCAACCTTCGACCTGCACGTTGATGGTGTTCGGCCATAACAGCCCGGCGGGCACGCTGGCGATGTAGGGGTATTCGCCGCCGCTCGCGGCGCCGGCCTGAATCGCGGCGCCGTTGAGCAGATGTTGGCCGTCCGGCGCGTGCAGGATCACTTGCGCGAAGGGAATCTCGCCGTCGGCGACGAAGGTGATGGTAAAGGCCGGATTCTTGCCGGACTCGTCGGCTTGCAGGGTTTCGGGTAGATCGATTCGCAAAATGCGGGTAAAAACGTCAGTCATTGAAAACCTCGTAGGGGTTTAGGGCAGTACGCCCTCAATTGTAATCCGCCCGGCGGCGTTTGCCGCACAATCGCGCCGCGAACGGTGGCTGCGTTGGGTTTACGACTCTTTCAAAACGGTCTTTCTTCATTTCAATCCGAGAGCAAATCGCATGACCAACCCTGATAAATTCACCAAGATCGTCGCGACGCTGGGACCTGGATCCCGCAATCTGGAAACCGTCGATGGACTGCTGCGGGAAGGCGCGGACGTGATCCGGCTGAATTTCTCACACGGCAGCCATGAGGATCACGCCCTGTCGGTGCAGCGGGTGCGGGAGGCGGCCCAGAAGTTCAATCGCCACATCGCCATCTTTCAGGATCTGCAAGGTCCCAAGATTCGGCTCGGCGCGCTGGATGGCGAGTTTCTGGACGTGGCCGCCGGCGAGACCCTGGTCCTGACCACCGCCGATCTAGTCGGCGGCTTGCACGATGGCGTCAAGAAAATCGCCATCGACTATAGCGGCTTGCATGAGGAGATTTACCCCGGCGCCCGGATATTGATCGACGACGGCTTGTTCGAGTTGACCGTCGACCGGATTGAAGGTCAGGAGATTTTCACCCGAGTGCTCAACGGTGGTCGGCTCAAGCCGCGCAAGGGCGTCAACCTGCCCAACATCAAGCTGAAAATTTCGGCGATCACCGACAAGGATCGGCGGGATTTACAGTTCGCTTACGATCACGGGCTGGATTACGTGGCGCTGTCGTTCGTGCGGGACGCCGACGACGTCAAGGAACTGATCGAGGTGATGCTGACCACTCACGGTCGCAAGATTCCGATCATCGCTAAGATCGAAAAGCCGGAGGCCTTCCGCCATATTGAGGGCATCATCGCGGTGGCGGACACGATCATGGTGGCGCGCGGCGATCTGGGGGTGGAGACTTCGCCGCAAGACGTGCCGCTGATGCAAAAAGCTATCATCCGCCAGTGCAACATCGCCGGCAAACCGGTGATCACCGCCACCCAGATGCTGGAATCGATGATCGGCAATCCTCGGCCGACCCGCGCCGAAGCCAACGATGTCGCCAACGCCATCCTGGATGGAACCGACGCGGTGATGCTGTCGGCAGAGACGGCCGTCGGCCAGTATCCGCTCGAAGCGGTGCGAATGATGACGGCCATCGCCCGGAACGTCGAAGCCAGCGATATTTTCAAGGCCCTGATGCGTAACAACGTGTTGACTCAGGAAGAATTGCTGGCCAAGGCGTGCCGGCGGATCGAGGACGCCGTCCATTTCGCCACCACGGATCTAGCCGAAAAGGTCTGCGCTCGCTACCTCGTCGGCTTCACCCACAGCGGCGCGAGCATCTTCGGTCTGGCCAAGTTCCGACCGTCGATGCCGCTGATCGCCTTCAGTGCGAACCCGGCCACCCTGCGCAAGCTGGCGCTGGCGTGGGGCGTGACGCCGCTGCGATTGGGCGCCGTCAACACCGTGGACGAACTGCTCGGATCCGCCACGGAATTCCTGCTCAATAAGGGCATGGTGCGAGAAGGTGAGATCGTGGTGTTCAGCGCTGGTGTGCCGGTGGGCGTGTCCGGCGGCACCAACATGATCAAGGTGGTGAAGGTGAGGCGGGCGGATTGAGAGCCGGGGCGAGGATTCTTTCCTCCCGCCAAAGTCCGCGGATCGGATCGTGCCGTTCTGCCCCCGCGCGACCTCGTCCGGTTGCCGCGCTTGGCCTAATCCCGTATCCGCACCGCCAGCACGTCGCAGGGCGCGCCGTGCAGCACGGCGTTCGCGGTCGAGCCCAGCAGCAGCGCCAGACCATGGCGACCGTGACTGCCGATCACGATCAGGTCCACACCCTGTTTGCGGGCGGTGTCAAGAATGCCCTCCTTGGTAGACGGCGCGTTGACCACCCAGGTTTCGGCCACTTCCAGTTCCAAGCGTCGCGCCAGCTCCCCCAGCGCGTTGCGGGACTCCCGCAGCAGCGCCTCGTCGGGCAAGTCCGGCAACACCGGCAGCAACTCGTAGCCGCCGCCCAGCATGACGTTCACATCCTCGATGACGTGGATCATGCTCAACCGCGCCCCGCAGCTCCGGGTGATTTCCTTGGCGCGCTCCCCAACCTGTAGCGCGTCGTCCGAAAAATCGGTGGCGAACAAAATATGCTGGTATGTCATGGTCATGTCCTCCGAATCGCTTGACGAACGCAGCGTCAGGATAAAACGAGGAAAGTGGGAACCGGCCTGTAAGCCGGGTTCTGTCGAGGACGGCCATTCATCTGCGACGCCTGTCGCCAGACGCCTGTAGCGACCTACCCGGGAGCCGTGCGGACCACACGTCGATGCCCCCCTATTTGGTCTTGCTCCGGGCGGGGTTTACCGTGCCGCGCCTGTTACCAGCCGCGCGGTGCGCTCTTACCGCACCTTTTCACCCTTGCCGGTTCCCGCGAGCGGAAACTTGGGCGGTTTGTTTTCTGTGGCACTTTCCGTAGGCTCGCGCCCCCCAGGCGTTACCTGGCGCCCTGTCCTATGGAGCCCGGACTTTCCTCCATACCGCAAACGCGATACAGCGACCGTCCAGCCGGTTCCCAACCCTAGTGTCCGCCTCCGCGCGGCGCTTGGCAAGCGCGGCCAGGCTATTCCGACTCGTGGCGATGCCCCAGCGCCAACGCCAGATCGTACAACGATTTCTTGCGCAAACCGGTCAGTTTGGCCGCCGCCGCCACCGCCCGGCTGGGCGGCAGTTCCGCCAGCAGCACCGACAGCAACCGGCGATTTTCCGGCGTGTCCACCGCGCTCGCCGGCGGCGCGCCCTGCACCACCAGCACGAATTCACCCTTGGAACGATTAAGATCGGCGTCCAGCCAAGCCGGGAATTCGCCCAAGGTCGCGCCGTGAATTTCCTCGAACCGCTTGGTCAGCTCGCGAGCGACCGCCGCCGGACGCTCGGCGCCGAAAACCGCCGCCAGATCGGCCAGCGTATCGGCAATTCGATGGCTGGCTTCGAAAAACACCAGGGTGCGTTCCTCGGTCGCCAGCGCTTGCAGCCGCTCGCGGCGGGCGATGGTTTTGCTCGGTAGGAATCCCTCGAACACAAAACGGTCGGTCGGCAGTCCGGCCACCGCCAGCGCCGCCAGCACGCTGCTCGGCCCAGGCACCGGAACGACCTTCAAGCCCTGCCGGCGCAGTTCGCGCACCAGCGGAAAGCCGGGGTCGCTGATCAGCGGCGTACCCGCATCGGACACCAAGGCCATGGCCTCGCCGTTCCGCAAGCGAGCGACGATGGAATCCAACCGGGCGCGTTCGTTGTGTTCGTGCAGCGACAGCAGTGGCGTGTCGATGCCGAAATGCCGCAGGAGTTGTCCGGTATGACGGGTGTCCTCGGCGGCGATGCAGGCCACTTCCCGCAGTACGCGCAACGCCCGGGCAGTGATATCCTCCAGATTCCCGATCGGGGTCGCCACCACGTAAAATACCCCGGGTTCGACGGTCATGCGCCCTCCTCATGATTGATAATATTTGATTTATACAGCAACTTTCATTCTTGACGGCGATCCAGCGCCGCGACTAGGCTATTTAATCAACGTTTTAGGGAGTAAATCCATGCACCGTACCGCGCGAAGGCCCAGAAAAATGGATGACCGAATCGCCTTTCTGCAGGAGTTCTTGCGGAATCCCCAGCAAGTGGCCTCCATCATCCCGAGTTCGCGCTTTCTCGAACGGCGTATCGTGGAACTGTCGGGGATTCGATCCGCCCAAACCGTCGTTGATCTGGGCGCTGGCACGGGCGGCATGACCCGGGCGATCCTTGACGCGATGCCGACCCGCGCAAAACTGTTGAGCATCGAGATCAACCAGCGGTTCTGCGATTTGCTCGGGCGGATCGAGGATGCGCGACTGATCGCTCACTGCGGCAGCGCCCACGAACTTCAGGAGACGCTCGCGTTGTACGATTTGCCGGCTCCCGAGGTGGTTATTTCGGGGATACCGTTTTCCACGATCAATCGCCCGATGGGCCAGCGAATTCTGGAATCGATTTCGTCGGTGCTCACCCCGGGAG
This sequence comes from Candidatus Competibacteraceae bacterium, assembly GCA_036796235.1. Taxonomy (GTDB): domain Bacteria; phylum Pseudomonadota; class Gammaproteobacteria; order Competibacterales; family Competibacteraceae; genus REEE01. The sequence continues at coordinate 7,516 of DAIRDI010000004.1, forward strand.
GACGTTTCGTGGCCTACCAGCTCAGCAGACAGGTGGAGAATCTTTCACGCCCGTTTTTTGGTTCGGCGCAAGTCGCCCTGGAAATGCTCAACATCCCTCCCCTGCGGCTCTATCGGTGGGAGAAACAGCCCGCTTGACGCTTCGCATGCACGGGATCTCTCGGTCCTCTATTTGTTGTTCCTGCCTTGGAGATCATCCGTGCCCAGTCGCATCGCACGAGGCGCCGCCGCCGAGGAATTGGCGCTTCGCTACCTGGAAACGCAAGGATTGACGCTGGTGGCGCGCAACTTCCGCTGCCGCTCCGGCGAACTGGACCTGATCATGCGCGATGCCGAACAGCTCGTGTTCGTGGAAGTCCGCAGCCGCCGGCACAGTCGCTACGGTACGCCCGCCGAATCGGTCACCCGGACCAAACAGCAGCGACTGCTGCGCGCGGCGGCGTTCTACTTACAGCGCCGTCGTCTCGATCTACCCTGCCGTTTCGACGTGGTGGCGATTCTTCAAGCCGAGGACGAACCGCAAATGGAATGGATTCGGGATGCCTTTCAACTGACTTGAACGCCCAATGTTTCGCCGAAGCCACCGAGACCCCTACCGATGAACGCCGATCGCACCGCTGAATTATCCGCCCTGCTGGCCCGCCGCATCCTGATCCTGGACGGCGCCATGGGCACCATGATCCAAAGTTATCGGTTGCAAGAATCCGATTACCGGGGCGAACGGTTCCGCGACTGGCCGAGCGACCTCAAGGGCAACAACGACCTGCTGGCGCTGACCCAGCCGGCGATCATCCGCGAGATTCACGCCGCCTACCTGGAGGCTGGCGCGGATATCATCGAAACCAATACCTTTAATTCCACAACGATTTCCATGCACGACTACGGCATGGAGAGTCTGGCGCCAGAACTGAATCGAGAAGCGGCGCGACTGGCGCGCGCGGTGGCCGACGAATACAGCACGCCCGACCGGCCGCGCTTTGTGGCTGGCGTGCTCGGCCCCACCAGCCGCACCGCCAGCCTGTCGCCGGACGTCAACAATCCCGGTTTCCGCAACATCGATTTCGACCAGTTGGTCGCCGCCTATACCGAAGCCGCGCAAGCCCTGGTCGAAGGCGGCGCGGACATTTTGCTGGTGGAAACCATCTTCGACACGTTGAACGCCAAGGCCGCGCTGTTCGCCATCCAGCAATTCTTCGACGATTCCGGCACTCGCCTGCCGGTGATGATTTCCGGCACCATCACCGACGCCTCCGGCCGCACCCTGTCCGGGCAGACCACCGAGGCGTTCTGGAACTCGCTGTCGCACATTCGCCCGCTGTCTTTCGGCCTTAACTGCGCGCTGGGCGCGACGCAACTGCGGCCCTACCTCGCCGAGCTGGCGCGCGTCGCCGACACCTACGTCTCCGCCCATCCCAACGCCGGTTTGCCCAACGCCTTCGGCGAATACGACGAGACGCCGGAGCAGATGGCGGCGACCATTCGGGAGTTCGCCGAAAGCGGCTTCCTCAACATCGTCGGCGGCTGCTGCGGCACGACGCCCGCCCACATCCGCGCCATCGTCGAGGCGGTGGGCGATCTGCCGCCGCGCCCGATTCCCGCCATCGAACCGCAATGCCGGCTAGCCGGACTGGAGCCGTTCAACATCGGTCCGGAAACCTTGTTCGTCAACGTCGGCGAGCGCACCAACGTCACCGGCTCGGCGGCGTTCAAGCGGCTGATCAAGGCCGGCGACTATAACGCCGCGCTGGACGTCGCCCGCCAGCAGGTCGAAAACGGCGCGCAGATCATCGACATCAACATGGACGAAGGGATGCTCGACTCGCAGGAGGCGATGACGACGTTTCTGAATCTGATCGCCGCCGAGCCGGATATCAGCCGGGTCCCGGTGATGATCGATTCGTCCAAGTGGGACATTCTGGAAGCCGGTCTCAAGCGCGTCCAGGGCAAGCCGGTGGTGAACTCCATCAGCATGAAGGAGGGCGAAGCGGAATTCATCCGCCAGGCCCGGCTGATCCGTCGCTACGGCGCGGCGACCATCGTCATGGCCTTCGACGAGCAGGGCCAGGCCGATACCGAGGACCGCAAATTCGCCATCTGCCAGCGCGCTTACCGCATTCTGACCGAACAGGTCGGCTTCCCGCCGCAGGACATCATCTTCGATCCCAACATCTTCGCGGTCGCCACCGGGATTGAAGAACACAATGGCTACGGGCTGGATTTCATCGAAGCCGCGCAACGGATCAAGGCCGAGTTGCCGCACGCGCTGATCTCCGGCGGGGTGTCCAACGTCTCCTTCTCGTTCCGGGGCAACAACCCGGTGCGCGAGGCGATCCATTCGGTGTTCCTCTACCACGCCATCCGCGCCGGCATGGACATGGGCATCGTCAACGCCGGCCAGTTGGCCATTTACGAGGAAATTCCCGCCGAACTGCGGGAGCGGGTCGAGGACGTGATTCTCAATCGCCGTCCCGACGCCACCGAGCGCTTGTTGGAGATTGCGCCGCAATACCAGGCCGGCGAGGCCGCCGCCCCCGAGAAAGCGCAGGAATGGCGATCCTGGCCGGTCATCAAGCGGCTGGAACACGCGCTGGTTAAAGGCATCGACGAATTTGTCGAGATCGATGCCGAGGAGGCCCGCCAGCAGAGCGAGCGACCGCTGCATGTGATCGAAGGTCCGCTGATGGACGGCATGAACGTGGTCGGCGATCTGTTCGGGGCCGGCAAGATGTTTCTGCCGCAGGTGGTGAAGTCGGCCCGGGTGATGAAGAAGGCGGTGGCGTATCTGATCCCGTACATCGAAGCGGAACAGGCCGAAGGCGCGCGCCGCAGCAACGGCCGGATCGTGCTGGCCACGGTCAAGGGCGACGTCCACGACATCGGCAAGAACATCGTCGGCGTGGTGCTGCAATGCAATAATTTCGAGGTGGTCGATCTGGGGGTCATGGTCCCGGCGCAGAAGATTCTCGACGCCGCGCGGGAACATGACGCGGATATGATCGGCCTGTCCGGCCTAATCACGCCGTCGCTGGATGAAATGGTCAACGTCGCCAAGGAGATGCACCGCCAGGGTTTCACCATGCCGGTGCTGATCGGCGGCGCGACGACGTCGGTGATGCACACGGCGGTCAAGATCGACCCGCAGTACCCCGGCGCGGTGGTCTACGTCAAGGATGCCTCACGGGCGGTGGGCGTGGCGCAGAATCTGCTGGGACTGGATTCCCGGGAGGGCTTTATCGCCCGCACCAAGGCCGACTACGTCCAGAAGCGCGAGCAACACGCCAACCGCCGCAACCGGGAACCGTTGCTGCCGCTGGCGCAGGTTCGCGCCAACCGGCCCGTTCTCGACTGGTCGGCCTACACGCCGCCCCAGCCCGCGTTCCTCGGCGTGCGGACCTTCGAGGATTATCCGCTGGCGGAACTGGCGCAGCGGATCGACTGGACCCCGTTCTTTCAGGCGTGGCAACTGCGCGGGCGCTACCCGAATATCTTCGATGATCCCGAACAGGGCGAGCACGCCCAACAGTTGTTCGCCGACGCCCAGACCATGCTGGACCACCTCATCACCGATCGCTGGCTGACGGCGCGAGGGGTGATCGGGTTCTTTCCCGCCCACCGGGCCGGCGACGACGATACCGTGCTGTACGCCGACGAGAGTCGCGAGCAGGTGCTGATGACCCTGCACCACTTGCGTCAACAGGGTCCGAAACCAGCGGGCAAGCCGCATTACTCCTTGGCCGACTGGGTCGCGCCGCGCGAGTCGGGAATCGCCGATTATCTCGGCGCGTTCGCCGTGACTGCTGGGATCGGTATCGACGAACATGTGCGGGCGTTCGAGCGCGCGCACGATGACTACCGCGCCATCCTGTTGAAAGCGCTGGCCGACCGGCTGGCGGAAGCCTTCGCCGAGTGCCTGCACGAACGGGTGCGCAAAGAGTTCTGGGGCTACGCGGCGGACGAGCGGTTGACCAACGAAGACTTGATTGCGGAACAATACCGCGGCATCCGCCCCGCGCCGGGCTATCCGGCCTGTCCCGACCACACCGAGAAGGGCCTGCTCTGGCAATTGCTGGACGTGGACCGCGCCGCCGGCATCCATCTGACCGAGAACTTCGCGATGACGCCGACGGCGGCGGTGAGCGGCTGGTACTTCAGCCACCCCGAAGCGCGCTATTTCGGCGTGGGGCGGCTGGATCGGGATCAGGTGGCTGATTACGCCCGGCGCAAGGGCTGGACCCTGGCAGAGGCGGAACGGTGGCTGGCGCCCAATCTGGGCTACGAGCCGGAGGAGTAAAGCCCGCTACTTTTCGGGACGCGGACGATCCCACTTCACATACGGCGATTCAAAGACCATGGCGAAATTCTGGGGTAAAAATGAAGCCGGCGTCGACGCTCCGACGGAATCCGCGGAGACCACGCCCGCCGCCGCCGACCTGGGGATGCCGGAGCAGGAGCAGGCGACGCTCGATCAGTTAGCGGCGATACTGCGCATCTGGGGCCGGTACGCCTTCGACCTGGACGACCTCAATGCGCCGACCATCCGCCAGCAATTCGAGTTATGGGCGCGGCATGCGCTGGTGATGGCCGCAACCCCAGCCAGCCGTCCGGAACCTGCCGATGACGCCGAGCCCACCGGGCCACCGGGCCGCGACTGGCAGGGATTGCGGGAGTTTGTCACCCGCCTGCGTCGCAGGGAACAGACCTATGTCGTCCGCCAGATCCGCGATACCCGCCAAGTCATCGGCGACTTCGTGCAAACCTTGGTCGGTCTTCTCGCCGAAGACCAGGAGGAACAAACGCGCGTCACGGCGGTGGTCAACAACCTCAGACAAACCATCGAAGGCAACGCGCCATTGGAAGTGCTGACCCAGGAAACCATGCGGGCCGTCAATCTGATCAGCCGGATCGCCGAGGAACGCAACCAACGCCACCAGACTCTGTTTCAGGAACTGACCGGCAAGCTCCAGACCCTGCGCGGCGAACTGGACGAGGCGCGGCGCGAAATGGAATTGGATCCGCTCACCCGGCTCTACAACCGTAAGGCCTTCGACGAACATTTAGAGCGAATTTTCGAGCTAAGCATGTTGTCCGGCCAAACGGCCTGTCTCCTCATGCTGGATGTGGACCACTTCAAGGATATCAACGACCGCTTCGGCCACCCAGTGGGCGACCTCGTGTTAAAGCGGCTGGCGGACTGTTGCCTGCACGCCTTTCCCCGCAAAGCCGATTTTGTCGCCCGTTATGGCGGCGAGGAATTCGTCATCATCCTGCAGGAAACCCCCCTGAGAACCGCTACCGCGCTCGGCGAGCGCTTGCTGCGAGCAATCCGGGAATTGCGCGTCGAACACGACCAGGAAACCGTGTCTTTCACGGCCTCGATCGGGCTGGCCGAACTCGATCCTCACGCCAGTCCCGGTCAGTGGCTGCGCGAAGCCGATAGCGCGCTGTATCAGGCCAAGCGGGCGGGACGTAACCGCCTCGAGAGCCAGCGGGGGAGCTGAACGGCTGACCCCTCAGGAATCCTTGTCCTTCCCCAACACGGCCTCTTTCCCCAACAACGCCACCACGCTGCTCTGCCAGGAGGACTGGGTGGGAGTCGTCGGCGCGGACTCCCGGAAGACCCCGTAGGCCATCAAACGCCGGTAGCGCTGTTCCAACAGCTCATCGATTTCCAGCTCATCCAGTTGCCGCAACTGTTCCCCCACCAGAGCGCGGAGGTTATCCGCCATCCGCGCCGGATCGCGGTGCGCGCCGCCGGGCGGTTCGGGAACGACGCCATCGATCAGCCTCAATTTCAACAAGCGGTCCGCGGTCAATCCCAGCGCCTCGGCGGCCTCGGGCGCTTTGTCGGCGCTCTTCCACAGGATCGCCGCGCAGCCTTCCGGCGAGATCACCGAATAGGTACTGTATTGCAACATCAGCACCCGGTCGCCCACACCGATGGCCAGGGCCCCGCCGGAGCCGCCCTCGCCGATCACCGTGCAGATCATCGATACCCGTAACCGGCTCATCTCGAACAGGTTCCGGGCGATCGCCTCGCTCTGGCCGCGCTCCTCGGCGCCGATGCCTGGATAGGCGCCGGGCGTATCGATGAAGGTCAGCACCGGCAGATGAAAGCGCTCGGCCAATTTCATGAGCCGCAGCGCCTTGCGGTAACCCTCCGGGCGCGGCATGCCGAAATTGCGGTAAATCTTCTCCTTGGTGTCGCGGCCTTTCTGATGACCGATCACCATCACCGGCCGCCCGTCCAGCCGCGCCGGACCGCCGATGATGGCGCGGTCGTCGGCGAAGGCCCGGTCGCCGCGCAGCTCCTGAAAATCCGTAAACAGGCGCTCGATATAATCCAGCGTGTACGGCCGCAACGGATGGCGGGCGATCTGGGAAATCTGCCATGGCGTCAGGCTGGCGAAAATCGAGTCGGTGAGCGCCTTGCTTTTGGCTTCCAACCGGACGATCTCGTCGCCAATATTGAGATCCTGGTCATCGCGGAGATGCCGCAATTCCTTCAGCATCGCCTCCAATTCGGCGATCGGCTTTTCAAAGTCGAGACAGTTGTTCGGGTTCATCGGGTGGGGTCTTAGGCGCAAGGTTTATTCAGCGGGCAGGCGCACCGCCAGATACAGTGATTCATGTTCCCGTCGCACCAGCAGTGGCACTGCCTTGGCCTTGGGTATTTCCCTGATCATGTCGACAAATTGACTGGCGCTCCTGACGGGATGGTGATTGACCTGCAGGATGATGTCGTCCGGGTACAGACCCGCGTTGGCGGCCGGCCCCGAATCCAGGCCGGTCACCAAGACGCCCTGCTCTTCCGGCCCCAAAATGCGGCGCTGTTCGTTGCTAAGATCGGCGACGGAAATCGCCAGCAAGGGTTCGCCGTGCTCGTCCATGGTGGTGATCGATTCCTCGGCGACTTCCAGACGGGCGATGGTGGCCTTGATTTCCAGCGGTTCGCCGTTGCGCAGCACCGACATCGCCACGGTTCGGCCGACCGGGGTGACACCGATCATCCGCGGTAACTGCGAGGAGTCTTCCACCGGTTCGCCGCCGTAGCGCAGGATGATATCGCCCTGCCGAAAGCCGGCGCTGGCCGCCGGACTGTCGGGCAGGATCTGCGCCACCAGCGCCCCACGCGGTCGGTCGAGATTGAACGCCTCGGCCAGATCGTTGTTGACCGGTTGCATCAACACCCCCAGCCAGCCGCGAGTCACTTCACCAGTCACTTTCAACTGATCGACAATCTGCATCGCCAGTTTGATGGGAATCGCGAACGACAATCCCATATAGCCGCCGGTGCTGCTATAAATCTGCGAATTGATGCCGACCACCTCGCCGCGCAGATTGAACAGCGGACCGCCGGAACTGCCGGGATTGACCGCGACATCGCTCTGGATGAACGGCACGTAGGTGCCGCTGGGCAGGTTGCGGCCCACCGCGCTGACGATCCCCTGGGTCGCGGTTTGTTCCAGCCCGAACGGCGAACCGATGGCCAGCACCCACTCGCCGACCTCCAAGGCGTCGGAATCGCCGATTGTGACCGCTTGCAAGTTCTCGCCCTCGATCTTGAGCAGGGCCACGTCGGTCAGTTCGTCCACGCCGATGACCCGGGCCGGTCGTTCCCGCTGGTCGCTGAGCCGAACGATGATCTTGTCGACGTCCTGAGCGACGTGGGCGTTGGTCAGGATGTAGCCGTCCGGCGAAATGACAAAGCCCGATCCCAGGGAGTTGGACTGGCGGTCGCCGGGCAGTTCGGGGCGTTCCTGAAAGAAGCGTTTGAAAAATTCAAGATAGGGATTTTCAGCGCCCGGCGCGTCCGGAAATCCAGGCGCGCGAGCCAGCCCCCGCCGGCCGAGCGCTTGCGTGGAACTGACGTTGACGACGGCTGGCTCGTTTTGTTTGACCAGCTTGCGGAAATCCGGCAGGGGTTGGAGTTCGGCGGGACGCGCTGGCAAGGCGGCCATCCCGCCGACCAGGGAAAGCAAAACCAACCATTGACACAGGGAACGACTCATGAAATGGCAATCTCCTGATCAGGAAAGCGCGCGACGCCGAAGGACGAGGCGGCGAGCATGGCGACGACCGGGAACGCTGGAAGCGGTTGCATGCGTGCATCTGGAATGCTCGAGCGCCCGCGCAACGCGCCCAGTATAGAATAATTGGACCATCATCCCTCATGCTCCTCGCTCTCGCGCGAGGGACTCGGAAATTCGGTGATGGCTAAATTCCCATACCGGTTGGAAACCGGTATAACGCTGGTGATCGAGCGAATTGAGTGAAAGGAGACAGACATGGAATCGAATATAGACCACTCCGTAACCGACCACGACAAGGCGACCCAGTATCTTTATGAGTTGACGCTCAAGTTGCTGGATTTGCAAGGATCGGACATGTTCATCACCGCCGGCAGCCCGCCGGCTCTCAAAGTCAACCAGGACATCCGGCGGATCGGCGAGCAAAAACTAACCCCGCAGCAAACCACGCTGCTGGTGCGTTCGATCATGAACGATCGGCAGGCGCGGGACTTCGACCAGCATCACGATGTCAACTTCTCCCTGAATTTCCCCGATGTCGCGCGGTTCCGGGTCAGCGCCTTCATCCAGCGCGGCAGCTCGGGGATGGTGCTGCGGTTGATCCAACAACGGATCCCGACCATCGACGAACTCAGCCTGCCGCCCGTTCTCAAGGATATCGCCCTGTACCAGCGCGGGCTGGTGATTTTCCTGGGCGGCACCGGCTGCGGCAAGACCACCTCCCTGGCGGCCATGCTGGATTACCGCAACAGCAATCGTCGGGAGCATATCATCACCGTCGAGGATCCCATCGAGTTCTTTCACCAGCACAAGCTGTCCCTGGTCGACCAGCGCGAGGTCGGCGTGGATACCGAATCTTATGAGATAGCGCTGAAAAACACCCTGCGACAAGCGCCCAACGTCATTATGATCGGCGAGATCCGGGACCGGGAAACCATGCAATATGCGATCAATTTCGCCGAAACCGGCCACCTCTGCCTGACCACCCTGCATGCCAACAACACCGATCAGGCTTTCGATCGCATCATCAACTTTTTCCCGGACGAGAAACGGTCGCAGGTCTTGATGGACCTGTCGTTCAACGTCCGGGCCTTCATTTCGCAGCGGCTACTGCCGCGCGAGGGCTGGCCCGGGGTGATTCCCGCGGTGGAAATCCTGCTCAACACCCCGTTGATGGCGGAGCTGATCTTTCAGGGCCGGGTCAAGGAGATCAAGAGCGTGATGGCCCGGTCCAGCGAGCCGGGCATTGTTACCTTCGATGACGCGCTCTTCAATTTATACGAGGCCGGCCGGATCGGCTATGAGACCGCGATTCGTCATGCGGATTCGGCCAATAACCTGCGCCTGCGCATCAAGCTGGAAAGCCAGCGACCATCCCCGCATCGCGCCGAAAGTCAGTTCAAAATCGACGACAAATAGGGCGTTCCACGAAATACCGATAGAAGGGAACCATCGTGGCGCTAGCGGCGCACCGGCAGCCGGAAACGCTGGCCGCCTTGGCGCAAGATCGCGCCATCGACGATGACAGCCTCCAGAACCGGGCCTTCCTCTAGAGAATCGCCCTCCCGATAGCGTCGGCCGTTGATGACCACGAACCGTCGCCCGGCGTCGGGGCTGTAGATGTGGATGTCGAGATGCAGCGCCGGAAGGCCGCGTCGGGCGCTCTCGGGCAGGGTTTCCAAGAGTGGCGCTTTCGGCGCGGGGGCGGCGCGAGCGGGGGCGGGTCGCGGAGCCGGCGATGGTGAAACGGGCGCGGGCGCGGCGGTTGCGCTTTCCGGGCGCCCGCGGGACCGAATCGGCGCGGGCGATGGTGAAACCGGCAGCGTCGCGACCGAGGATTCAGGTGCTGGGGAAGAGGGGGTCGGATCGGCGACCGACGGCGGGCGATTCAGAAACAGCGCCAACAGCACGGCATTGAGTCCCAGACCCAGCCCCACGCTCGGCCACAGCCAGGACCGCTGGCGGCGGGTCTCGACTGGCGACGGCAGCGTAGCCAGGGTCGGCGGTTGGCCGATATGGCGTTCGCGTTCCGCCTTGCGCAAGGCATCGAGAATATAGGACACCTCAATCTTCTCCCGCCTTCGCGCGCAACACCGGGGTATCCGGTTCCGGCGCGAGGCCGCTCAACAGCGCCAGGGTGCGCGGTCCCGCCAGCCCATCGGGTTGCAGGCCCTGCTCGCGCTGAAAATTGCGGACCTGCTCGGCCAACGCGGCGTCGAATAACTCGGGCAACGGTTCGGAGAGCGTTTGTCCGGTCGCCACGGCCAGACGCTGGCGCAACCACCGCACTTCCTCGCCGCTGGCGCCAGGGCCGAGCACGCGCTGGACAACCGGCGTCCGCCACAACAGCAGATAGTCCCCAGTCCACAGCGGCGTCAGTTGCTCCAGCGGCGCTTCCACGGTTTCACCCGCGACCTCCAGCTTCGCGCTCGCTTCAGTCAACGTCCGCAACAATGCCTGGCCGGCCGCGCCGTCCGGCGCCCGTAACCGCAGCAGGGCGGGTCGGTCGTAACGGCGCAGGCTTTCCCAATCGCCGCGCCCGGACAGACAACGCAGTCCATGAGTCTTGGCCCGATCGCAGAACGGCGCGCGGTCATCCGCTTCCACACCCGCTGCGATGCCCCAAACCGCCAACAATCGCCGCTGGCCTTCCGCATCTCCCGCCTGCTCCAGTAAAGCCGGCCAATCCGGAGGAGAGCCGGCAGGCGCGGGCGGTACCGGCATGGCGGTGGCAACATCCTCGACCGCCGGCCTCGGACTGACGGCTGACGCCGGATCGGTGGACTGTAGCAGCCATAATCCGCCGCCGATCGTGGCCAACCCGGCGAGTCCGATCGCCAGCGCCGGCCAGAGGCGAAAGGCCCGACCCGCCGCACCGCCGCGCAAGACCTCTCGCGCCGCCTGACGCGCCAGGCGGGCGGTCACGCACCGCACCTCCTGGCCATAGGCGCCGAGTAGCGCACGGTCGCAGATGACGTTGATCAAGCGGGGAATACCGCCGGAGCGGCGGTAGACCACCCGCCGCGCGCCGGGGGTGAACAGTTCCTCGTCCCCGTCGGCCACCCGCACGCGATGCCCGATGTAGGCGGCGGTTTCCTTCCGATCCAGCGGCGGCAGGTGATAGCGGGCGGTGATGCGCTGGGTCAATTGACGTAAATCCGGTCGCGCCAGCAATTGCCGCAATTCCGGCTGGCCGACCAGAATGATCAGCAGCAACTTGTGCTTGGTGGTTTCCAGATTCGTCAACAGCCGGATTTGCTCCAACACCTCCCGGCTGAGATTTTGCGCCTCGTCGATGATCAGCACCGTGCGCCGACCCGCGGCGTGGGCCTGGAGCAGGTGTGCGTTCAAGGCATCCAGCAGCGGCTTGAGGGTGGACTCCCCGCGCGGATAGAGCACGCCCAACTCATCGCAGACGGTCGCCAGCAATTCCCCAACCGTCAGCCGCGGATTGAGGCACAGCGCGATATCCACGTTTTCCAGCTTTTGCTCCAGCAGGGTTCGGATCAGGGTAGTCTTGCCGGTGCCCACCTCGCCGGTCAATTGCACGAAGCCGCCGCTCTCGCTGGCGCCGTACAACAGGTGCGCCAGGGCTTCCTGATGGTGGCGGCTCGGGTAGACATAGGCCGGGTCGGGGGTGATCGCGAACGGCGGCTCGCGCAACCCGAAGCGTGCTGTGTACATGGCTACACCTCGCCGTAGCGCGCGCCGCCGCCGATCCAGCGCCGGATCAACGGTTCCACGGTCTCGGGATGGTCGCGCAGCAACTCGTCGGCGGTATGGCGAACCGCGTTCAACAAATCCTGATCGCGCAGCAGGTCGGCGACCCGCAGAGTCTGTTCGCCGGTCTGACGGGTGCCGAGCACTTCACCGGGACCGCGTAGCTCCAGATCGCGGCGGGCGATTTCGAAACCATCGTGGCACTGCCGCAGCACCGCCAGCCGGGCGTGCGCGACCTGCGACAGCGGCGGTCGGTACAGCAGCACGCAACTGCTCTCTATCGCCCCGCGCCCGATCCGGCCCCGCAACTGGTGCAGTTGCGCCAGCCCCAACCGTTCGGCGTTTTCGATGATCATCAGGCTGGCGTTAGGCACATCCACCCCGACCTCGATCACCGTGGTGGCGACCAGCAGATCGAGATCGCCGGCCTTGAAGGCGGCCATGACCGCTTCCTTGGCGGCGGCCGGCAGGCGACCGTGAACCAGTCCGACGCGCAGTTCCGGGAGCAGCGCTGTTAATTGTTCGGCCGTAACCACCGCCGCCTGGCATTGCAAGGCTTCGGATTCCTCGATCAGCGGACACACCCAATAGGCTTGGCGACCGACACGACACGCTTGGCGGATGCGCTCGCTCACTTCGGCGCGGCGGCTGTCGGGAACGACCACCGTTTTGACCGGCTGACGGCCCGGCGGCAGCTCGTCGATGATCGAGGTGTCCAGGTCGGCGTAGGCGCTCATCGCCAGGGTGCGGGGAATCGGGGTAGCGGTCATGATCAACTGATGCGGGCAGCGGCCGACCCGTTGGCCCTTTTCGCGCAACGCCAGCCGCTGATGCACGCCGAAGCGGTGCTGCTCGTCGACGATGGCCAGCGCCAGTTCGGCGAAGACCACGGCGTCCTGAAACAGGGCGTGGGTGCCGACCGCGACATGGATCGCGCCGCTGGCCAGCCGCTCCAGCAAGGTCCGCCGCGCCCGGCCGGTCAGCCGTCCGGTGAGCCAGGCCACCTCGACGCCCAGCGGTTCCAGCCAGTCGCGGAAATTGCGGTAATGCTGTTCGGCCAACAGTTCGGTGGGGGCCATCAGCGCCGCCTGGGCGCCGGTTTCCACCGCCCGCAGCGCGGCGGCGGCGGCCACCACGGTCTTGCCGGAACCGACGTCGCCCTGCAGCAACCGCAACATCGGCTGGGGCTGGGCCAAATCGGCGTCGATTTCCGCCAGCACCCGCCGCTGTGCGCCGGTCAGGACGAAAGGCAACCGTTCCAGAAAGCGCGCGCTGAGTCCGCCCTCGCCCTTCAGCGGCGGCGCGGCCTGCCGCCGAACCCGCGCCCGCAGCCGGCGCAAACTGAGTTGGTGAGCCAGCAACTCCTCGAAAGCAAGCCGGCGTCGAGCGGGATGGCGGCCGCTGTCCAAGTCCGCCAAGGCCGTATCCGCCGGAGGTTGATGCAACCACCGCACCGCTTCGGCGATCGGCATAAGACCCAGCCGCGTCCATGCCGCTGACGGCCCCAATTCCGGCAGCAGCGCCTCGGCATCCAACAGCGCCAGCGCCTGTTCCACCAAGCCGCGCAAGGTGAATTGTTGGAGTCCGGCGGTGGTGGGATAAACCGGCGTCAGCCGGTCGGTCACCGGCCCCCCAGCGACCGACGGTGAGTCGGGGTCGATGCGCCGACATTCCGGGTGGATCATTTCCAGGCCACCGGTATACCCCGACCGTACTTCACCGAAGCAGCGTAGCCGCGTTCCTGGTTGTCCGAACAACTGCTCCTGGGCCGGGCTGAAATGGAAAAAACGCAGAGTTAGCACGCCCGTGCCGTCACTCAGGTGGCACAGCAGGAAGCGCCGGCCACGCATCGTCACTTCGGCCCGGTGGATCTCGGCCTCGATCTGCGCCTCGTCGCCAGGACGGAGTTGGCTGATGGGAGTGACGCGGGTTCGATCCTGATAGCGCAGCGGCAAATGCAGCAGCACGTCCTCGGCGCTGCGCAGACCGAGCCGGTGCAGGCGTTCGGCCAGTTTCGGCCCGACCCCCTTTAAAGCGGCGAGAGGCAACGGCTCGAGGCTAGGCGACCGCGCCCGTTCAGGTGTAGCAAGCATCGCAACGACCGGAGATTGGTGGGTTAGTCAGCTAAAACGGTATGGATCCATCCCTCTTCATGCCCGCGCCGCATGGACGGGGCATGGACGGGGCATGGATGGGGTTGGCGCTTATGATGCGCGCAAACGGAACCGAATCGAGTCTGTAAATGCCAGCAGATCGTCCAGGCGATGGACGACGAGGTCTTGCAGGATGGCTGGATTCAGGTGTTGATAACCATGCACCACAAGATTGCGGAATCCGACCATCCGCTGGATTACCACGGACAACTCGGGATCGAGCCAGCCGTTGCGGCGCAACAGGTCGAATAACTCGCGATGGGTTTCCGGCTCGCCCAGCCGGCCCTCGGAGACGATGTGGGAGGCAATGTCCTGCGCGGCCTGAATCGCGATTTGCAGCGTGTGCGCCGCGAACCGCTCCTCGCGAACATCCACGGGAATGCGTTCGGGCTGGCAAAGAGCACGCAACTCCCGCACGCAGGTCTCGATGAACGCCAGTTTTTTTTCAATCAAATCGACATCGGTCATCGCACCGGCTCCCGCGCCGTCCGTCGATACTGACGCAGATAGGGCAGCAGATCGAAATACGCATTGCGCGCCTGGACCTCGAACCGAATGCGCGCCGCGCGATCCCATTCGCCCACCAGCACGCCATCGCGCAGCACCCGATGGACCAAGTCCACCGGCGCCCGGCCGAGCGCGACCACATCGACCGATCGACCCAACCACCGTTCCAGATCGGCGACCCAATCCGGACTCAATCCTTCCAGCGTGTCCGGCGGATCGACAGCGTACAACACGGCGAGATCGACATCGCTGGCCGGACCGGCCGTGCCGCGCGCCTGGCTGCCGTAGAGATAGACGCAGACCAGCCCCTCCGCATGGTGCGTGAAGAACTGGCGCAGCGACGGGATCAATGCGGCTGCTTGCATCGTCGGTAGAATCCGGCGGTTAAAAATCATCTCAGCTCGCAAAGCGGCGGTCCCATCACGGCGGAGAATCCGGCTTGTCCTTGTTTGTTCCGCAACCGCGCGGGGAGCGGCGACGGCGCTTCGATCCGCTGGAAGAGCAAGGAGTTCACCCGTTTTTTCCATCCCCGCCCCGATTGCTGGTTCTCTTTCCCGGCGGGAGAGGAACCGGGGATAAGGTTACCGATTGTCCAGCACCAGCACGGCATCCATTTCCACTTGCGCGCCGCGCGGCAACGCCGCGACGCCGATGGCGGCCCGGGCCGGATAGGGTTGGGAGAAATACTCGGCCATGAGTTGGTTGACCCGCGCGAAATGGCCGAGATCGATCAGGAACACGTTGAGCTTGACCGTATCGGCCAGGCCGCCGCCGGCGGCGTGGGCCACTGCCGCCAGGTTATCGAACACCCGACGGATTTGGGCGTCCATGTCGCCCTCCACGAGCTGTGCGGTGGCCGGGTCCAGCGGAATCTGTCCGGACAGGTAAACCGTGTCGCCGACCTTGACCGCCTGGGAATAGGGGCCGATGGCGGCGGGGGCCCGATCGGTGTGGATGATCTCGCGAGGCATGATCGAACGCTCCTGATGGACGCCCCGAACGATCCGGGGGCGTGACGGACGGGGAAACTAACTGCGCCGAGCCAGTTTCAGCGCCTCGGGCAAGGTGCGCAGCCGGCGCATCACTCGGGCCAGTTGGGCGCGGTCGCGGACGTTGAGCAATAGATGGACCGTGGTGGTGGCGCCATCCCGCTCGGAGGTATTGATCGTTTCAATGTTGGTGTCGGTGGCGGAAATGGCGGCGGCGATCGTCGCCAACACCCCACGCTTGTTGGCGACATCGAGCCGCAGTTCCGCGCTAAAGTCGGCGCCGAGGTGTTGCTCCCACTCCACCTCGATCCACTTTTCCGGATTTTTTTTATAGCTGGCGACGTTCTTGCAATTATCGCGATGGATGACGATACCGCGTCCGGTGTTGAGATAGCCGACGATTGCGTCGCCCGGCAACGGTCGGCAACACTTGCCGAAGGCGACCACTGTCCCCTCGGTGCCCTTGATCAGCAGCGGCCGGGCGCTGGCATCCAGCGGGCTGATGTCTTCCTCGTCGTCTTCCGGCCGCAACCGCTTGGCGATCAACGCCGCGACTCGGTTGCCCAAGCCGATGTCCGCCAGCAGATCGTCGAAGCTGGCCAGGCTGAATTCCCGCACCAGCGCCTGCACGCGCGCGGCGGGCAGTTCGCTCAACCCGCCGAGTCGCCCGACCAGGGCTTTTTCCAGCAGTCGCTTGCCGAGCAGAATCGCCTCATCGCGTTGCAGGTGCTTGAGATAGTGGCGGATGCTGGCGCGAGCTTTGGCGGTCACCACGAAGTTGAGCCAGGCCGGATTCGGGCGGGCGGTGGGGGTGATGATGGCCTCGACGGTCTGACCCGTGACCAGCGGGGTGCGCAGCGGCGCCAGCCGTCGGTCGATCCTGACGCCCACGCAGGTGTTGCCGACATCGGAATGAATGGCGTAGGCGAAATCGACCGCGGTGGCGCCGCGCGGCAGTTCGATGATCTCGCCGCGCGGGGTAAATACGTAGACTTCGTCGGGGAACAGATCGACCTTGACGCTTTCCAGAAACTCCACGGGGTTGCCGGCGCGGCGCTGCATGTCCAGCAATTTGCGCAGCCATTCGCGGGCGCGCTGCTGGGCGTGGTTGCCCTGACTATCGCCATCGGACTTGTAGCGCCAGTGCGCGGCGACGCCGACCTCGGCCATGACATGCATTTCCTCGGTGCGGATCTGCGCTTCGATCGGCACCCCGTTGGGGCCGAACAGGACGGTGTGCAGCGACTGGTAGCCGTTGGCCTTGGGGATGGCGATATAGTCCTTGAAGCGGCCCATGATCGGTTTGTACAGTCCATGGATCACGCCCAGCGCCCGATAGCAGGTATCCACGCTGTCCACGATGATCCGCACCGCGTAGACGTCGTGGACTTCCTTGAAGGGCAGATGCTTGCCGCGCATCTTTTTATAGATACCCCACAGGTGCTTGCCGCGCCCCATGACCCGGGCTTGGGTGATGCCCTCCTCCTGGAGCCGGCGCTGCATGCGCGCCTCCAACTGACCGACGATCTCGCGGCGGTTGCCGCTCATCTTGCGCACCGCTTCCTGGAGCACCTGAAAGCGCAGCGGATACAGGTGGCTGAAGCCGAGATTCTCCAGTTCCTGACGCAGATGGTTCATACCCAGCCGGCCGGCGATGGGGGCGTAAATCTCCAGGGTTTCGCTGGCGATGCGGCGGCGCGATTCCCAGCGCATGGCGCCGAGGGTGCGCATGTTATGCAGCCGGTCGGCCAGCTTGATCATGATCACCCGCAGATCGTTGGACATGGCCAGGAACATCTTACGGAAGTTCTCGGCCTGCGCCTCCAGCTTGGAATTGAAATGGATTTGGGTCAGCTTGCTGACGCCATCCACCAGATCGGCGACTTCCGGCCCGAAACAGGCGCTGATCTGTTCCTTGCTGTACGGGGTGTCCTCGATCACATCGTGCAGAAGCGCCGCTTGCAGGGTTTCGTAATCGAAACGGACGTTGGCGAGGATGCGGGCCACGGCCAAGGGGTGAAAAATGTACGGTTCGCCGCTCTTCCGATAAATGCCGGCATGCGCCACGGCGGCGAAATGGCAGGCCTCGCGCACTTGCTCGACTTGGTCCAGTTCGAGGTATTCGCCGGCGATAGAGCATAGATCGTCGATGCGCAAGTACAGGTCGTCCAGCCATTCATGGTCGATGGCCAGATTGCGGAACTGCTGAGTTCCGTTGCGAACTTCCTGTAGCGATGCGCTCATCACGATCGAGATCTCCCTCCGTAACTCGGCGTCAACCGCTTGAGTCGGGTGAAGCGGCAAGGTGTGGACTGGCGGCCGGGATCGGTTCGAGCGGCACGGTCAAGGGCCGACGGTATTTCTCCTGGACGAGGTGATCCAGCTTGCCTTCGGCCAATTCTCGCAGCGCGACCACGGTCGGCTTGTCATTTTCCCAAGGGACCAGAGCTTCCTTGCCCAACGCCAATTCCCGAGCGCGGCGCGCGGCGATCAACACCAGTTCGAAGCGGTTATCCACTTGACTGAGGCAGTCTTCAACGGTGATTCGGGCCATCTTTGCAAACCTCCAGACGCAGTATCAATTCCAGGATTGTTCATTATAATAAAAACAATTAGTTAAGACAATAGCGCCCGCAAGAGTTCCCGCTGTCGCTCCACTTGCGCGGCGCGGCGCTGGCGGTTGGCGATCACGATGGCGCGCAACGCCTCCAGCGCGGTCGCGAAATCATCGTTGATCACCAGGTATTCGAATTCGGCATAGTGCGACAGCTCATCCAAGGCCGCCGCCATGCGCTGGTCGATGATCTCGGGGCGGTCCTGACCGCGATTCGCCAGGCGCTGGCGCAGGGCTTCCCGGGAAGGCGGCAGAATAAAAACCGTGGCGCTGCGGTCCGGCATCCGCATTTGCACTTGGCGGGCGCCCTGCCAGTCGATTTCGAGAATCACATCCTGGCCGGCGTCGAGCAGCGCTAGCACGGCGGCACGGCTGGTGCCGTAGCGGTTGCCGAACACCTGGGCGTGCTCCAGAAATGCCCCTTCCGCAATCATCGCCTCAAACTGGGCGAGCGACACGAAATGATAGTGTTCGCCGTCCCGCTCGCCAGGGCGCGGCGGGCGGGTGGTGTGGGAGATGGAGAGGGAAACGCCGGGCGCGGCATCCACCAGGTTTTTAACCAGACTGGTTTTTCCGGCCCCGGATGGGGCCGCGACGATGTACAGGGTTGCGGTGGTCATGCGCGCATCACTCGATGTGGGAAGGGCGATGGATCGGCGGCGACGGTTAATCGGGAGAATGGGACACAGCGAGATCATCGGGAGGTGCATTTAACCATTTACCGAGTCAGTCACGCCATGGCTCGCGCCCGAGCGGCGCCCGAGCGCCTAACGCGGGCCGCCACCGCTCCAGCAGGGGGAGCCTATCGGACGGTTATGCTCGGGATGGCGTTCGGGCAAGCCGCGCGACGGTTTACGCCGTCTCGTCACCCGCTCTGCACGATCCGTTCATCGCGCGGAAAACTCAAAAGAATCATAGAACAACTGATCTTCCGGCAAGCCCCGCGCGGCGAAGGCCGGTTTCGCCGCGTCGATCATCGGCGGCGGACCGCTCATGTAGACCTCGTAGCCGCTCAGGTCGGGATAATCGGCGGCGACCGCCTCATGCACCCAGCCGGTGCGCCCGCTCCAGTCATCCTCCGGACGCGGCTCCGACAGCACCGGGGTATAGCGAAAATTCGGCTGCCCCTTCTCCCACTGGCGCGGCAACTCGTGCAGATACAGATCCACCTTGGCCCGCGCTCCCCAATACAGGTGCAACGGCCGGTCCAGACCGATGTGGAAGGCGTGTTCCAACATGCCCTTCAACGGCGCGAATCCGGTGCCGCCACCCAGTAAAATGATCGGCCGCGACGATTCCTCACGCAGGAAAAACGTCCCCAGCGGCCCCTGGAAGCGCAACAGCGCCTTGTCCTTCATTTTGTTGAACACGTAATCGGTGAAGAACCCGCCGGGTACGTGGCGCACATGCAGTTCCAGCGCCTCGTCGGAGTGCGGCGCGTTGGCCAGCGAAAAACCGCGCCGCCGGCCGTCGGCCAGCAGGATGTCCACGTATTGTCCAGCCAGGAATTGCAAGCGTTCGGCGCTCGGCGGCTTGAGATACAACCGCATCACGTCCGGAGCCAGCAGCTCTCGCCGCTCCACCCGGCACGGCAGGATCTTAACCGGGAGATCCTGGCCGCTCTTCACTTCGCGCGCCTCGATCACCAGATCCGAGCGCGGTCGGGCCTGGCATAGCAGCGCCTTGCCCTCGGCTTCCTCGCGTTCGCTCAGCGCCGGCGGCCGGCCGTCGGGATAGACGATTTCGCCGGACTGGATCGTCCCCATGCAGGAACCGCAGGTCCCATTGCGGCACCCGTAGGGCAGCACGCTGCCCTTCTCGCGCAAGGCGGCGTCCAGCACCGATTCGTGTTCCGCGACCAGGAATTCATGACCGCTCGGCTGGATCGTGACGTGATAAGGCATGATCGATGGGTTCCTCGTCTGGCATTGACACCGGCTGATTAGAAGCGGATTCCCCCGGCGGGTTCAGCGCCCTTACAACCCCAACTCCCCCCACAGCGCATCCACCCGCTG
>DAIRDI010000005.1:0-27303 GCA_036796235.1 Candidatus Competibacteraceae bacterium
AACTGGCTGGGCACCGACGATCAGGGCCGCGACGTGCTGGCGCGGTTGATCTACGGGTTTCGTCTCTCGGTGCTGTTCGGCCTGTTGCTGACCCTGACCTCCTCGGTGATCGGGGTCGCGGCGGGTGCGGTGCAGGGCTATTTCGGCGGCCGGGTGGATCTGTTTTTCCAGCGCTTTCTGGAAATCTGGGGCGGACTGCCGCAACTGTTCATCCTGATCATCGTGTCCAGCGTGGTGGCGCCGGGGTTCTGGACGCTGTTGTTCATCCTGATGCTGTTCGGTTGGACGTCGCTGGTCGGGGTGGTGCGGGCCGAGTTCCTGCGCGCCCGCAACTTCGACTACGTCCGGGCCGCTCGCGCCTTGGGGATGAGCGACGGGCGGATCATGTTCAAGCATGTGCTGCCGAACGCCATGGTGGCGACGTTGACGTTTTTGCCGTTCATCCTGTCCGGTTCCATCGTCGCGCTGACCGCGCTGGATTTTCTGGGACTGGGCCTGCCGCCGGGCTCGGCGTCGCTGGGCGATCTGCTCCGCCAGGGCAAGGAGAACCTGCAAGCGCCCTGGCTGGGGATCAGCGGCTTCGTGGTGGTGGCGCTGATGCTCAGCCTGCTGGTGTTCGTCGGCGAGGCGGTGCGGGATGCGTTCGATCCGCGAAGGAATTTGATCTGATTTTGTCCTCCCTCGGTGGTTCGAGGGAGGGACTGTCGTTAGAGCGTCGATCTTCACCCCCAGCCCCTCGCCTCTTGAGGGAGAAGGAAGTGAAGGGTGATGCTCAAACCAATTTACGATAGCGGATTCGATGGGGCTGGTCGGCTTCCACGCCCAGCCGCCGCTTGCGGTCGGCTTCGTAGTCCGCGTAGTTGCCCTCGAACCACACCACCTGCGAATCGCCCTCGAAGGCCAGGATGTGGGTGGCGATGCGATCCAGGAACCAACGGTCGTGGGAGATGATCACCGCGCAGCCGGCGAAGGTCAGCAAGGCTTCCTCCAGCGCCCGCAGCGTTTCCACGTCCAAATCGTTGGTCGGCTCATCCAGCAGCAGCACGTTGCCGCCGCTCTTGAGCAGCTTGGCCAGATGCAAGCGGTTGCGTTCGCCGCCCGACAGGTCCTTGACGAATTTCTGCTGGTCGGGACCCTTGAAGTTGAACCGACCGACGTAGGCGCGCGAATTGATCTGATAGTTGCCGATAGCGACTACATCGAGCCCATCGGAAATTTCCTGCCAGACGGTCTTGCCGCCATCCAGGCTGTCCCGCGATTGATCGACGTAGGCCAGCTTGACGCTATCGCCGATCCGCAGCGTTCCGCCATCGGGCTGTTCCTGCCCGACCAGCATCCGAAACAGGGTCGTCTTGCCGGCCCCGTTGGGGCCGATGATCCCCACGATGCCGCCCCTGGGTAGATTGAAGTCGAGACCGTCGATCAATAGCCGGTCGCCGAAGCCCTTGCGCAGTTGTGTGGCTTCCACGACCAGATCGCCCAAACGCGGCCCCGGCGGAATATAGAGTTCCTGGGTTTCGTTGCGCTTCTGGAATTCCTGCGACTCCAGTTCCTCGAAGCGGGTCAGACGGGCCTTGCTCTTGGCGTGGCGGCCCTTGGGGTTGGCGCGCACCCATTCCAGCTCCGCCTTCATGGCCTTGATATGGGCGGTTTCCTGTTTCTCCTCGATTTCCAGCCGTTGTTCCTTCTGCTCCAGCCACGACGAGTAGTTGCCTTCCCACGGAATGCCCCGACCGCGATCCAGCTCCAGAATCCAGCCGGCGACGTTATCGAGGAAGTAACGGTCGTGGGTGACGGCGACGACCGTGCCGGGATAGTCGTGCAGAAAATGCTCCAGCCAGGCGACCGATTCGGCGTCCAGATGGTTGGTCGGTTCGTCCAGCAACAGCATATCCGGCTTGGACAGGAGCAACCGGCACAGCGCGACCCGGCGCCGCTCGCCGCCCGACAGTTGGTTGACCTCCGCGTCCCACGGCGGCAGCCGCAGGGCATCGGCGGCGACGTCCAGCGTGCGGTCCAGATTATGACCGTCGGTGGTTTGCAGGTAGGCTTCCAGTTCCGCCTGTTCGCTGGCCAGCTTCTCGAAATCGGCCTCGGGGTCGGCGTAGGCGGCGTAGACTTCGTCCAACCGGTGCAGAGCGGTCTTAATCGGCTGCACGGCTTCCTCGACGTTGCCGCGCACGTCCTTGTCGGGGTCGAGTTGCGGTTCCTGGGTGAGAAAGCCGATGTGGGTCCCGGCCAGCGGGCGAGCTTCGCCGAGGATGTCGGTATCCACTCCGGCCATGATCCGCAGCAGGGTGGATTTACCGGAACCGTTCAGCCCGAGCACGCCGATCTTGGCGCCGGGGAAGAACGACAGGGAAATGTCTTTGAGGATTTCCCGCTTGGGCGGTACGACTTTGCCCACGCGGTTCATGGTGAAGATGTATTGGGCCATGCGATCTCGTCGGGTTGTTGGCGAAGTGGCGACGGTCAATCTAACCATTACCCGCCATGCCGTAAAGAGATGAGGCAACGAAACCCCCGATCCTGACCGGGAACGGGGCCATCCGGGAAATCCCTCCTCGCCTCATCGGCGGTCAGGCAATGCCCACCAGACGTTTGATTTCGACCAGTGGTCGGGGCTTGTCCAGGCGGGGCAGATAGCGGAACACCTCGGCCAGGGTGGTCTCGCCCCGCGCTGCCTTGATCAAGCCGTCTTCCAGCAGGGTCACCATGCCCGAGGTTTCCAGGCTGATGCGCCGGATTTCGTGCGAAGTGCATTTCTGCAGGATGGCGTCCTTAACCATCACATTTAGAACCAGCAACTCGAAGACGCCGATTCGCCCCCGGTACCCGGTATAACGGCACTCGCCGCAACCACGGCCTTGCGTGAAGGTGGCGCCTTCCAGATCCTGTCGTTTGTAGCCGAGGCGTTGTAATTCGGTGGAATTAGGCTGATAGGGCGCGGCGCAACTCGGACAGACCCGACGCAACAGGCGCTGCGCCAGCACCGAGACCACGGTGGAGGAGATCATGAACGTCTCGATGTCCATGTTCATCAGGCGCAACAAACCACCGATGGTGTCCTCGGTGTGAAAGGTCGTCAGCACCTTGTGCCCGGTCAGAGCCGCCTGAATGGCGGCCTCGGCCGAGAAGCGGTCGCGGATTTCGCCGAGCACGATGATGTCCGGGTCCTGCCGCATGATATAGGGCAAGGTAGTTTCGAAGGTGACATCGATTTTTGGGTTCAACGAGCATTGAGCGATGCCTTCGATCACATATTCGACCGGGTCTTCGACGGTGGCGATGCAGCGGTCGATGCTGTTGAGATAGTTGACGGCGCTGTACAGCGTGGTGGTTTTGCCGGTGCCGGTCGGTCCGGTGATCAGGATAATGCCGCTCGGTAGATCGAGAGCGTCGTCGTAAAAACGGCTCAGGATACGGGGAAACATGCCGATCTGATCGAGGGGAACCAACTGGGCCTTGCGCAACAGGCGCAGCACGATTTTTTCCCCATGGATGGTGACGTAGACCGAGACCCGGATATCGATCTGGCGCCCGGTGTTCGGATCCTCGAAGGTGATGTGGCCGTCCTGATGGCGGCGCCGTTCGGCGATGTCGGCCTTGGCCATGATCTTGATACGGTTCGCCAGAGGTGGCGCCATCCGCTTGTCGAGCGTTTTGTGGACATTCAAAACGCCATCGCAGCGAAAGCGGATGCGGACCTGATCCTTCATCGGTTCGATGTGGATGTCGCTGGCCTGAACCTGCATGGCGTCCAGAAGCAGCGTGTTCACCAGTTCGACGATCCGGCTGGTGTCGTCGGTTTGGACCGCCGGCTGCATCTGCCCTTGGGCATGGCGTTTGTAGGCTTCGAGGGTTTCCTGAATGGAACGCTTGCTGGCGATCAGGGGTAAGATTTCCGAGCCGAACAGCCGTTCGGCATCCAAGCGGATGCGCGGGTCGAGTGGATCGGCGAACGCGACCAGAGTCTGGCCGTTTTCAACCCGGATGGGCAGCAGATAGCGTTGGAAGCACCAGTTTGGGTTGGCTTTGTCCAGGAGTTTCCGATCCGTGTCCCCTAGATCGGGGTTGATCTGGGGGAAGCCGAGTTGGTCGGCGAGAACCTCGATCAGCTTATTTTCAGCAATAAAGTGGTTTTCCAGAAGGATGTCGCCCAGTTTTTGCGGGCGTCCGGACTCCTTCATCTTCAGTTGTAGAGCGAGCGCCGCGCGCAGGTCTTGCTCCCGCAGGTGTCCCAGTTCCACGAGCAGCGCGCCGATGCGGATCGATACCCGATGCTTGCGTAACGTCCGGCGTTGTTGTTCCTGACTGATGTAGCCAATCTCATTGAGAATGCTCAACAAGGGCTTATCCATGGATAGCTTGGAGCGAATGCGGATTGCGTAGGTGAGCTGTTCCTCGGTGAGAACGCCGTCTTCGACCAAGAGCCTGGCAATTTCCAGGCTGGTGGCATTAGGGACGGTGGTGGACGGAAGTGGGTCGTGAGGCACGGTCGGCGCGTCCGAAGCGGCGGACGGCGGGGCCGGAGCCGGAGCCGGAGTCGGAGCCGGAGAATCGAGACGCACGGTGGGCAGCTCGGTCTCGGCGGGCAGTGCCGCCGGGGCCGGAGAATCGAGACGCACGGTTGGATCCTCGGTCTCGATGCGCGCGGTGGGCAACTCGGTGCTGGTTTCGTTGCGCACGGTGGGTAGGTCGCTAGATGGCGAGGATGGCGCGGTTGGGGAACCAGGAGTCCGCGAGGATGACGTTGACATGGATAAGTTCGCCTTGCGCGCCGATGGCGGGTAACCGTTCGCCCTGCCCCCAACCCAACCCAACCCTCCCTCGCCAGAGGGAGGGTGCTTTTTGGAACCGTGGGTTGCTGGGCTTGTTTTAGAACTGTTCCGCGGTCAGCGCCATGATCGAGACGCCGCCGTTCTGGATTGAGCGCAACAGAGATCCGGCCTTGGGTAGCAAATGTTCGGCGTAAAAGCGGGCGGTGACCAGCTTGGCTTCGTGGAACACCGAATCCTCGCCGGTCACCAGTTTGCTCTGGGCCACACCCGCCGCGCGAGCCATCTGCCAGCCGCCGCACACGGCGCCGGCCAGCATCAGGTAATCGACCGATACGGCCATGACCGCGTTGGCGTCGCGGCACGTCAGGATCCACTCGGTCGCCTCGGCCAGCGCCCTGACGCCTTCGCGCAGCGCGTCGCGGATCGTCGCCATATCATCGCCGGGTAACTGACCCAGCTCTTCGGCGGTCGCCTCGATGTCGGCGACGAGCGCCCGCATCGCGGCGCCACGATCCATGCTCAGCTTGCGGCCGGCCAGATCGGCGGCCTGAATGCCGGTGGTGCCTTCGTAAATGGTGGTGATCCGGGAATCGCGCAGGTGCTGGCAGGCGCCGGTCTCCTCGATGAAGCCCATGCCGCCATGCACCTGGACGCCGAGCGAGGCGATTTCGATGCTGATCTCGGTCGACCAGCCCTTGACCACGGGAATCAGCAGATCGACCCGGGCCTGATGGGTCTGGCGCGTCGCGGGATCGGGATGATGGCGCGCCAGGTCCATGTGCATGGCGACCACGTAGGCCAGCGCCCGCATCGCCTCGTTCTGGGCCTTCATGGTCATCAGCATCCGCCGCACGTCGGGATGGTGGATGATGGTGACCCGATCGCCGCTCTTGACCCCGACCGGTCGACCCTGGACCCGATCCTTGGCGTATTCGCGGGCGGCCTGATAGGCGCGCTCGCCGATCGCCAGCCCTTGCAGGCCGACCTTGAAGCGGGCTTCGTTCATCATGATGAACATGTAGGCCAAGCCCTTGTTCTCCTCGCCGACCCGATAGCCGATGGCGCCGTCCCGGTCGCCGAAGGCCATCACGCAGGTCGGGCTGGCGTGGATGCCCAGCTTGTGCTCGATGGACACGGCATGCACGTCGTTGCGCGCGCCCAGCGACCCGTCCGGGTTGACCAGGAACTTGGGAACGATGAACAAGGAGATGCCCTTGACCCCTTCCGGGGCGTCCGGGGTGCGGGCGAGCACCAAATGAATGGTGTTCTCGGTCATGTTGTGCTCGCCCCAGGTGATGAAGATCTTCTGGCCGAAAATCCGGTAATGATCGCCTTCTGGAACGGCGCGGGTGCGCACGGCGGACAGGTCGGAACCGGCCGGCGACTCGGTCAGGTTCATGGTGCCGGTCCATGCGCCGCCGATCATTTTCGGCAGGAACAGCGCGCGCTGCTCGGCCGAGCCGGCTTGGCGGATCGCCTCAATGGCGCCGGCGTTCAGCATCGGGCACAGCGCGAAGGACATGTTGGCGGAATTCCACATTTCCTGGGTGGCGGTATTCAGCAATTCCGGCAAGCCCTGACCACCGTGTCCGACCGGACAGCCGATGCCGTTCCAGCCGCCTTCAATGAATTTTTGATAGGCATCGGTGAAGCCATCGGCGGGAACGACCCCCTCGGGGCCGATGCGAGCGCCTTGGAGATCGCCCGATTTGTTGAGCGGGGCCAGCACTTCGGTGGCCAGCTTGGCGGCTTCCTCCAGCACGGCCTCCACCAGTTCCGGACCGACCTCCTGATCGGCGAAGGCGGGCAGGGCGGCGACTTCAGCCAGGTCGGCCAGTTCGTTGATGACGAATTGCATGTCGCGGGTCGGGGCGCAATAGGCGGTCATGGACGCCTCCTTAGGAATGGGAATTCGGGGTTGCGAGGGGCTGGCGGGAGTCCCCGCGCCACTAGAACGGTGGCGCGGGGTCGGTAGGGCGCGCGATCTAGCCAGCGGCCTTCAGCTTGTCGAGTTCCCCCGATATTTCGGGCACGGCGGCGAACAGATCAGCCACCAGGCCATAGTCGGCGACCTGAAAGATCGGCGCTTCCTCGTCCTTGTTGATGGCGACGATCACCTTGCTGTCCTTCATACCGGCCAGGTGCTGGATGGCCCCGGAAATGCCGACGGCGATGTAGAGGTCGGGAGCGACCACCTTGCCGGTCTGGCCGACCTGGTAGTCGTTGGGCACGAAGCCGGCGTCCACCGCCGCGCGGGACGCGCCCATCGCCGCGCCCAGTTTGTCGGCCACATCCTCCAGCAGCTTGAAGTTTTCACCGTTGCCCATGCCGCGCCCGCCGGAGATGATGATGCGGGCAGCGGTCAATTCCGGCCGGTCGGACTTGGTCAACTGCTGGCCGACGAAGCTGGATACCCCGGCGTCGGCGGCCGGAGCGACGGTTTCAACGCTGGCGGAACCGCCGCCCGCCGCGGCGGCGGGAAAAGCGGTGCCGCGCACGGTCATGACCTTGACCGGATCTTTGGATTGGACGGTGGCCAGCACGTTGCCGGCGTAGATCGGCCGCACGAAGGTATCGGCGCTTTCGATCTTGATGACATCGGAAATTTGCGCCACATCCAGCAGCGCCGCCACTCTCGGCAACGTGTTCTTGCCAGCGGCGGTAGCCGGAGCCAGGATGTGGGTGTAGCCGCCGGCGAGGCCGATCACCAGCGCCGCCACGTTTTCGGCGAGCTGGTGGGCGTAGTAAGGCGCGTCGGCGACCCGCACTTTCTTAACTCCCGCGACTTGGGCGGCGGCCTCGGCGACCGCGCCGCAGTTGTGGCCGGCGACCAGGATGTGGATGTCGTCGCCCAGTTGGGCAGCGGCGGTGACGGTGTTCAGGGTGGCCGCCTTCAGGGTGGCGTTATCGTGTTCGGCGATGACCAGAATGCTCATGTTCGGACCTCAGGGCGTTAGATGACGTGCGCTTCGTTGTGCAGCTTGTCCATCAGTTCGGCGACGCTGCCGACCTTAATGCCGGCCTGCCGTTTGGGTGGTTCCTGTACCTTCAGCGTGGCGATCCGCGGCGCGACGTCCACACCCAGATCGGCGGGTTTGAGCACGTCCAGCGGTTTCTTTTTGGCCTTCATGATGTTGGGCAGTTTGACGAAGCGCGGCTCGTTGAGGCGCAGGTCGGTGGTGACAATCGCCGGGAGTTTCAGAGCCACGGTTTCCAGACCGCCGTCGATCTCGCGGGTGACGTTGACCGCGCCGTCGCTCACTTCGACCTTGGAGGCGAAGGTGCCCTGCGGCCAGCCGAGCAGCGCCGCCAGCATCTGACCGGTCTGGTTGGCGTCGTCGTCGATCGCCTGTTTGCCGAGGATGACTAGCTCGGGTTGTTCCTTGTCGACCACCGCCTTGAGCAACTTGGCCACCGCCAGCGGTTGCAGTTCGACGTCGGTTTCCACCAGAATGCCCCGGTCGGCGCCCATGGCCAAGGCGGTGCGGATCGTATCCTGACAGGCGGCGACCCCCAGGGAGACCGCCACGATTTCCTTGGCCTTACCGGCTTCCTGCAGGCGAACTGCTTCCTCCACGGCGATTTCGTCGAACGGGTTCATGGACATCTTGACATTGGCGGTTTCCACCCCGGAACCGTCCGCTTTGGCCCGCACCTTGACGTTGTAATCCACAACCCGTTTTACGGCGACTAGAATTTTCATCGTTTACCTTCGCTCCGGTTTGCTTGCGTTTTGATCGTGTACGCTAAACCCTAACGAACTATGGTATTTAGTCACCCCCGGTGATGCAATGCCTTTATTGGCCGAGCGCCGCCCGGGTCAACCGGCGCCGGTGCGCCGTTGGTAACCTCAACCCCTTCGTTCCGCTCCAGGAAAAGACCATGACCGAGACCGCGACTTTCAAGGCGCTGGTGTTGAACCAGCAGGACGGCCGAACCGTCTCCGCCGTGACCACGCTCACCGAAGCCGATCTGCCAGCCGGGGACGTGCTGGTGGCGGTGGAATACTCCTCCCTCAACTACAAGGACGGGCTGGCGGTGACCGGCAAGGGCAAGATCGTCCGCCAGTTTCCGATGGTGCCCGGCATCGATCTGGCCGGGACGGTGCTGGCGTCGACCGCGCCGGCCTATGCGCCCGGCGACCGGGTCGTGCTGACCGGCTGGGGCGTGGGCGAGCGCTATTGGGGCGGCTACGCCCAGCGGGCGCGGGTCAAGGCCGACTGGCTGGTGCCCATGCCCGACGCACGGGACAGCCGCTGGGCCATGATGCTCGGCACCGCCGGGTTTACCGCCATGCTGAGCGTGATGGCGCTGGAGCAGGCGGGGGTCCGCCCCGACGCGGCGAAACCGGTGCTGGTGACGGGCGCCAGCGGGGGCGTGGGCAGCCTCGCCGTGGCGTTGCTGGCTCAGTTGGGATATCGAGTCGCCGCTGGGACCGGCCGCCCGGAGAACGAACCCTATCTTCGGGAACTGGGCGCGGTGGAATTCGTCGATCGTGAGACGTTGAGTCAGCCCTGCCGGCCGTTGGAAGCGCAGCGCTGGTCGGGCGTGGTCGATACCGTGGGCGGTCAGGTGCTGGCGCGGGCGCTGGCGGAAACCGATCTGCATGGCGCGGTGGCCGCCTGCGGGTTGGCCGGCGGCGTCGAACTGCCGACCACGGTCATGCCTTTCATCTTGCGCGGCGTGAAGCTGTTGGGCATCGATTCGGCGACCTGCCCGGTGGAGCCGCGGCGGCTGGCCTGGCAGCGCCTGGTTGACGGTCTGCCGACGGCGGTGCTGGAGCGGATGACGCAAGTGATACCCTTGGCCGAAGTCCCCCGCTGGGCCGAGACGATCCTCGCCGGTCAGGTGCGGGGGCGGGTGCTCGTGGATCCGCGGGATTGAGAGCCGCATCGTTTTCCTGGCGGTCGGAGCGCCGGTAGGCTATGCCGGCAAAATGTAAGGCGGGTTAACGCAGCGTAACCCGCCGCAACCGGGATTCCTCCCCCCACGCCAACTGGAGACCCTGATGGGCGATAATCTACATCGCTATTTTCTGGAAGAACTGAAGGTCGGGATGACCGCATCCTACGCCAAAACCGTCACCGAGACCGATGTGATCCTGTTTGCCGGCATCAGCGGCGACAACAACCCGGTGCATGTCAACGAGGAGTTCGCCACGCAGACCCGCTTCAAGGGTCGCATCGTGCATGGCATGTTCAGCGCCGGGTTGATTTCCTGCGTGGCCGGCACCCGGTTGCCCGGTCCCGGCGCGGTCTACGTGGATCAAAGCCTGCGGTTCAAGGCGCCGGTGCGGATCGGCGACACCGTCACCGCCGTTTGCACCATCCGGGAGATCAACCACGAGCGCGCCCGGGTGGTGATGGACACCGTCTGCACCGTGAAGGGCAAAGTCGTGGTCGAGGGTTGCGCGACTTTTCTGGTGGATCGCAGGCCGGTCTGAGTGAATGACCGCCCTCCGCCCGCGGAAGGAACTCCGCCGTCGGTCTGCTTCGTTTACTCCCCTTCCAGGAGGACCCGGAATCCGGTCATCGCATCGCGATGCCCGGGTTGGCGGGGCAGGCGCTTGGCGGCGCGCAGGTCGCCGGGGCCATTGTTCCAGGAGCCGCCTCGGACCACTCGCTGACCGTCGTCGGATCGACGGTTGGAGCAGCGCTGCTCCTGGCCGCCATAATTGGGGTCGTACTCCGAACAGGTCCATTCCCAGACGTTGCCGGCCATGTCGTGCAGGCCCAGGGCGTTTGGCAAGTAGCCGCCGACCGGAGCGGTGACGGCGTGACCGTCGTCCATATCGCCGATGGCCGCGCCGGTCGGATCGTTACGGTCGGAAAAGTTGGCGTGGCGAGGATCGATGTCGTTGCCCCAATAATAGCGGGTGGTCGTGCCGGCGCGGGCGGCGTACTCCCATTCGGCCTCGGTCGGCAACCGGAAACGCTGGCCGGCCCCTGCTTCCCAGGATAGCCACTCGGCGAAGGCTTTGGCGTCGTTCCAGGTCAGGTTGACCGCCGGTTGAGCGTTGCCATTCAAGGAATGCCCCGCGAGCGATCCGCTGTCATGGGCGGGTTTGAACCGACGGTACTGGTCGTTGGTGATCGTGGTCTTGCCGATCCAGAATCCTTTTACGCACAGTTCGCGTTCTGGTTCGTCGTTTCGGCGATCCCGCTCGGTGAGGGAGCTGCCGATCAGGAAGCAGGCGCCTTCGACCCAATTCAACTGCAGACCGGTCGCGAGATCGGTCCGGGTTTTGATGCCGGCGCTCGGTCGCTGATCGAGTAGTTCGGCGCGAGCGGCGGCTAACGCCGGGTGGTTGGGATCGAGGGTGGCGGCTCGCTCCAGATAGGTGGCGGCGAGCGACCAGTTCCTGCCGGTCATCGCCTTCCGAGCCTGCTCCACATGGCGGGTGATTTCCGCCTCTTGGCGCTGGGTCGTCCGGGCGCGGCGCGCGGCTTCTTCTTGCTCCATTTGTTGTTGCAGGGCCGCCGCTTCCTGCTGGCGCTGGTCTTGGAGCATGTGGTAGTACTCGAAGGCCAACAGTCCAAGTCCCAGCAGGCCTGAAACGGCGAATATGATCATCAGGATTCGCGACCAGCGAATCGCCGACCAACGAGAGTCGGTTTCGCGGGGAATGATGACCCTGGACACCTCGGAATTGATGCTGACGGGATCCTCGCCGACGGCCGGTCTTGGGCCTGAGGTCGGGGGCTCGGTTGGCATGGGACGATCGCTGGCGCGGTCGCCTCGTCGGGAGCTCGGAGCTTTTTTTAGGTGTTCCAGGACCGACTGTTCCGAGCGCCCGAGAAGAGAGGTCGAGTGCTTGGCTCGCGGTGGCGATGCGTCGAACGGGTCCGATTCGGAGGGAGAGGTCGGGGTCTGCGGCGGGGTTTCTTCCAGATGCTCCCAGATATTTTCCAGCAACGGCAGGGACGGATCGGCGCTGATACCCGCCGCCGACCCCAATGAAGGCGTGGCGGAATCGAAATCAAACGGCCGATCCGCCTTCGGTTCGGTGAAACCCCAGGTGGGAGATGAAGCGCTGGGCGCGGAAGGCGCGGCGTCCGGTCGCCAAGACGGCTGAGATCGGGGTGTGTCTCGTTCCGGCAGCCGGGGTTGAGAATCCTGCGCGTGGCCTTTCGAGGGGACGGAGTCGCTCCAGACATCGCGTTGGCTGGGCGACGATACAGGTCCCGACGCGGTGGGTGGCTGAAGGCCTGGAATATTCCGGGTCAGCGGAGAAAGTTCGAGAAGATCGGGCCGGATGGGCGGCACTGGAGAGAAATCAGGGTCGGCGTTCGCCTGGTCGGCGGCCTGTAGCGCCTCCCGCATGGCGACCACGCTTTGATAGCGGTCTTCGGGACGAACGGCCAACGTGAGGTCGACCACTTGCAACAGTCCCCGCGAGTACAACCCGGCCCCGACCTCCATGGCGGGTTGCATCGGATCCTTAAGCACCCGGCCGGGCGCCTCGATCGGCGGCGCGCCGGTGATGCAGCGATACAAGACGGCGCCGAGCGCGTAAATATCGGTCCAGGGCCCGTAGTCCTCGCCGACCGTCACGTATTGTTCGATGGGTGAATAGCCTGGCGTAACGACGCTGGTGACGCTGCGGGTGCGGCGGCCCAAAGCCTGGCGGGCGGCGCCGAAGTCGATCAGGATGATCTGCCCGTCGTGGCTGCGAATATAGAGATTGCTGGGTTTGATATCGCGGTGCAGATAACCCTCGCCGTGGACGGCTTCCAGCGCCGGCATCACATCTTTGAGCAGGCGGCGCAATTCGTGCTCGGGCAGAATGCCGCCCCGTTGCAGCGCGGCGCTCAGCGATTCGCCCTCTTCGTACTCCATGACGATGTAGGCGCTGCCGTTGGCCGTGAAATAGTCCCGGACCCGCACCACGCCGGGGTGGTTGATCTGCACCAGGATCTTGGCTTCGTCGAGAAACCGCTGCAGGCCCCAGTCGTAACAGGGCGGTTCGCCGCTGCGCGCGGGGATTTGGCCTTGGGAGTTGGCGCGCACGGTCGTGCCGTTGTGGTCGCGATAGGCCCACTCGGCGGGAAAGTACTCCTTGATGGCAACCTGGTTCTCCAGCGCTTCGTGGATCGCCCGATAGGTGATCCCGAACCCGCCCGCGCCCAGAACGCCATCGATCTGGTAGCGGTGCAGGCTATAGCCTGTTGGCAGCGCGTTGGTTTCTTCGGGCATCAGGCCTCCCTTTCGGATCGGCGAAGGTCGGGATTGGCGCTAGCGACGGTCGCGATCGAACAGCGCGGTGAATCCCGCCGAAAGCCGCCGCAGCCAGCTTGGCGGGTCGGCGGCAGCGTCCACCTTGGCGCGGAGCAGGGCCAGGGTGGCGTTGTCGGCTTCCAGGCCGCCGCGCCGCACCGCCTGCTCGGCCAGCAGTCGGGCGGCGACGGCGGGGCCCTGCGCGAGCGTGGCGCTCCACAGTTCGGCTTCGGTGATATGCTCCCAAATGCCATCGGAACAGAGCGCCAGCAGATCGCCGGGCTGGATCGCGAATTGGCCCTGGTCGGGTTTCGGTCGATCTTCGCCGCCCAGACAGCGATAGAGTCGATTTTGGGCGGGATGGGTCGCCATCTGAGCCTCGTTGATTTCTCCAAGATCCATCAATAATTGCACGGCGGAGTGATCGCGGGTGCGCATTAGGCGGAGACCGTTTCTGAAGTGGTACAGTCTGCTGTCGCCAACATTCAGCCAATAGGCTCGATAGCGATGAAGCCAGACCATGATGATGGTGCTGCGAGCGGAGTCCGACTGGCGATTGATCGCATCGTGCATCTGCTGGCATAGCTGATTCAGAGCGGCGGCGGGGTCGGCGCGCAGCAAGGGTGGGGGGGTCTGGACGAACTCCTGGGCGGTCTCAATGATCGTCCGGGCGCCCAAGGCCCCATCCAGGTGGCCACCCATGCCGTCGGCCACCGCGACCAGCAAGCCTCGCCGGTCCAAGGGCTGAAAAATACCCCAACAATCCTGCTGTTCGTGGCGTCCGCCCTGCTGGCTGGCGGCGCCTTGATCCCATCGGCCGAGTTCGCCAGTTTTCCGTGAGGTCACGTCGGTGGTTCCGTGGTTTGGATGGGCGAGTCGTCGGCGCCCTCGGGTAAATGGAGGGCGCTCGCGCTGGCTGGGGGGAGGCGGGCCGTCAAGACGGAGATCCGCGTGGTGGCGCGATAACATTGGCGAATAGACTGCCCGGACATGCGAATCTCCGGCAACGCGCTGGATAGGCGTGGCGCTGGTGGGGGGTTGGCCCGGATGAGCGCGCAACGGACACAAGATCTTGGGCCTTGATGGTCGGGCAATTATGTGGCCGATGCGCGGGAACGACAATCCGGGCTTTATTAAGCTTTATAACAGGATTCCTCTCCCAATGCGGCAAACCTAACCAGCGCTATTCGGCGGCGCGCCTACAACAGTTCGAGGACCTCCAGGGCATGGTGGGCGCAGTCGGGTTTGTCGATGATATGGGCGATGTGGCCGCTCTCGTCGATGATAAAGGTCATGCGCTTGGCGACGCCCATCAGGCTCATCGCGGTCCCCAGCAGCCCACCGCTTTCACCGATGGCGCCGTAGGCCCGGCTCACGACGCCGTCGGTATCCGCCACCAGAGGAAAGTTCAGATGATATTTCTCGGTGAAGCGTTGATGGGAGGGGATATCCTGGGTGGAGACGCCGAGAATGGCGGCGTCCTTATCCTGAATCTCCTGGTTGTGGTCGCGCAGGGAGCAGGCCTGCTTGGTGCAGCCGGGGGTATCGTCCATCGGATAGAAGTACAACACCAGTTTCTTGCCGAAATAGTCGGACAGCTTGACGGTATCGCCTTGAGCGGTCACGGCGTTGAACTGGGGGGCGGGATCGCCGATTTTTAGTTTCATCGCTCTAATCTCACGGGTGGTGGTTGTTTTAAAAGTCATGGATTTGCGACGGTCTCGGAGCGGACTCCCGAAGCCGTGAAATCCGATGTCGCGCGCGCTGGATTTTTGGCGTGGCGCGCTTCCACGCCATTTTTTTCGGTTGGATGCACGAAACGCTCCAACCGTTGGGTTGGACTCCGAAAATTACCAATAAATGCCCCGGGTAAACTGGGCGAAGGAAATTTGCTCCAGCGAGGGCTCCGAGGCGTCGGTCGGCTGCGCTCCCTTGGCTGCGGTCGACTCGGGGAACAGTCGAAACGCCGTGTTCATGATGACCGCGTACAGCTTGGGCGCCACGGCGTGCAGCACCTGGGCGAAAATGCCGACCCGGGTGGCGATGCGCTCCGGCCGGTCGATGATGGCCTGCACGATCAAGTCGGCGGCTTCTTCGGGACTCAGGGTCGGCACGTGCTGGTAAAGCTGGGTCGGGGCGATCATCGGCGTGCGCACCAACGGCATGTTGATGGTGGTGAACTCAATGCCGCTGTCCGAGAATTCGGCGGCCGCGCAGCGCGAGAAGGCGTCCAGCGCGGCCTTGGAGGAGACGTAGGCCGAGAAGCGCGGCGCGTTGCTGAGCACGCCGATTGAGGAGATGTTGATGATGTGGCCTCGTTTCTTGGCCAGCATGCTGGGAATGAAGCCCATGATCAGCCGCAGCGCGCCGAAGTAGTTGAGCTGCATGGTGCGCTCGTAGTCGTGGAAACGGCCCAGCGAGTTTTCGATCGACCGGCGGATGGAGCGGCCGGCGTTGTTGATCAGGATATCCACCCCGCCATGCTCGTCCAACACGCGCCGCACCAGCGCGTCGCAGGAGGCGAGGTCGGCCACGTCGGCGGAGTAGATGAAGGCCGCCCCGCCCAGTTTCTCGATTTCCCGCTGGGTTTCCTGCAGGTTTTTCTCGGTGCGGGCGACGACGAGGGTTTTGGCGCCCGCCTCGGCGATCTTGAGCGCGGCGGCTCGGCCGATGCCGGATGAGGCCCCGGTAATCAGCACCACCTTGTCCTTGACCGCGCCGCCCAGGCTGCGGTCGACGAACAGGTCCGGATCGAGGTGGCGTTCCCAGTAGTCCCACAGCCGCCAGGCGTAGCTTTCCAGGGGCGGCGCGGCGATGTCGGTCCCTTGCAGAGCTTTGAGCGTCTCGCGGCAGTCGAAG
This sequence comes from Candidatus Competibacteraceae bacterium, assembly GCA_036796235.1. GTDB lineage: Bacteria > Pseudomonadota > Gammaproteobacteria > Competibacterales > Competibacteraceae > REEE01. Next base: position 15,858 of record DAIRDI010000005.1, read on the forward strand.
CGGGTTGGGTAGTTGACGAAGCGCAGCACGTCGGCCGGCATGCCCAGGTCCTTGAGGATCTGGTCCGTGATGCGGCGGACCGGTTTCAGTTGCGACAGTCCGGTCTTGATGATCTCCGGCACGAACGCGAACATCAGGGCGTTGACCCGCAGGCTCATTTCCGGGGCGTGCGCGGCGCGGGCGAACAGATTGAGAATGTCGCCGACCCGATGCGGTTTCGGGTCCACCAGGTGGAAACACTGGCCGTCCAGTCCGTCCAGGTGGGCGATGTGGTCCATCGCGTCCACCACGAAGTTGACCGGCACCAGATTCAGCCGACCGCCCTCGATGCCGATGACCGGCATCCACGGCGGCAGCAGTCTACGCAGTTTCTGGATCAGCTTGAAGAAATAGTAGGGACCATCGACCTTGTCCATTTCGCCGGTGCGCGAATCGCCGACCGCGATGCCGGGCCGGTAGACGCGCCAGGGACGCGAGCATTCGCGGCGGACGATGCCTTCCGACTCATGCTTGGTGCGATAGTACGGGTGGTCGAGCCCCTCGGCCTCCTCGAACATGTCCTCGCGGAACACGCCCTCGTACAGGCCGGCGGCGGCGATGGAACTGGTCAGATGGAAGCAACCGACCTCGGTGGCTTCGGCGAAGGCGACCGCGTTGCGGGTGCCTTCGATGTTGACCCGTTGCTGGATTTCAGCGCCGGCCTTGAGGTCATAGATCGCCGCCAGATGGAATAGATGCTGGATGTTACCTTGAAGTCGAGCCTGGTCGGACGCCGACACGCCCAACCGGGGCAGGGTCAGGTCGCCGACGATCGGCGCCGTGCGGTCGGGGGCGCTGCCCCAGCGTTGGCGGAGGGTTTCCACCAGGGGCAGTTCGCGTTCCAGAATCAGGTAGTAAATCGTGGCGTCGGGGCGTTGGAGCAATTTTTCGACGAGGCGTCGGCCGATGAAGCCGGTGGCGCCGGTGACGAAATAATTCATGATGGTTTTCGCTCCTGACTTCGTGGGATTACCACGGTCATTATAGAATTGCCTGACCCGAAAATCCTTGACGGCGCGAGCCATCCGTGCAGTCAATCAGGGCTAAATGGCCGAGGAGGACAGGCGAGTGAATGGAAATGCCTGAGAATACAGCCAGCGAGCGCATGTCGGGGATCGATACCGCCTGGTTGCGCATGGAACGGCCCACCAACCTGATGGTGATCACCGGCGTCATGATTCTCGCCGAGTCGCGGGTTTTCATGGGCCGGCGGGTTCCAGACAGGGCAGCGGAATGTGGTGATTGGAGGCGATGTTACCGCCGAATGATGGATCGGGTCGGACCGTTTTGCGGCGCGATGGCCCGGCTGGGAAAATGAATAATACAGAGGAGAACGACGTGGAAAAGATCTGGTTGAAGGAGTATCCGCCGGGGGTGCCGGCCGAAGTCGACCTGAGCGAGTTCGCCTCGCTGAAGGACATTCTGGAAAAGAGCTGCCAGCGGTTCGCCGACTTGCCGGCCTATTCCAATATGGGGGTGAGCCTGCGCTATCGCGAGGTCGATCGGCTGAGCCGCGATTTCGGCGCCTACCTGCAGGGGCTGGGGCTGGGCAAGGGCGAGCGGGTCGCCATCATGATGCCCAATACCCTGCAATATCCGGTCGCCCTGTTCGGCGCGCTGCGGGCCGGCCTGACGGTCGTGAACGTCAATCCCCTGTACACGCCCCGCGAGTTGGAGCACCAACTGATCGACTCTGGCGCGGCCGCCATCGTCATCATCGAAAATTTCGCTCATACCTTGCAGGAGGTGGTGGGTAAAACCGCGGTGAAGACCGTGATCACCACCCAGTTGGGCGATCTGTTCCCGTTTTTCAAGCGGTTGCTGGTCAACGTGGTGGTCAAGTATGTGAAGAAGATGGTGCCGGCCTGGAATATCCCCGGCGCGACGCCGTTCCGTCAGGCGCTGAGCGAGGGGGCGGCGCGCGCCCTGGTCGACGTGCCGCTGAATCATGGCGATCTGGCCTTTCTGCAATACACTGGCGGCACCACCGGCGTCGCCAAGGGCGCGATGTTGACGCACGGCAATATTGTGGCAAATCTGCAACAGGCTTCGGCCTGGCTCGATTCGGTATCGAAACCGGGCGAGGAAACCATCATTACCGCCCTGCCGCTGTATCACATCTTCTCGCTGACCGTGAATGGCCTGACCTTCATGAAGGCGGGCGGTCATAACATCCTGATTACCAATCCTCGCGACATGCCTGGTTTCGTCAAGGAACTCGGCAAGGTCAAGTTTACCGCGATCACGGGAGTTAACACGCTGTTCAACGGGTTGCTGCATACGCCCGGTTTCGACCGGCTGGATTTCAGCACCCTCAAACTGAGCGTGGCCGGCGGCATGGCGGCGCAACGGGCGGTAGCGGAAAGCTGGCGGAAAGTGACCGGGACGGCGCTGATCGAAGGGTATGGCCTGACCGAAACCTCACCGCTGGCCGCCGCCAATCCGCTGACCCTCAAGGAGTTCAACGGCAGCATCGGTCTGCCCTTACCGTCGACCGACCTGTCCATTCGCGATGACGAGGACCGTGAACTGGGCGTTGGCAAGGACGCGGTGGGCGAGATTTGCATTCGTGGTCCGCAGGTGATGCGCGGCTACTGGAACCGTCCCGATGAAACCGCCAAGGTCATGACCGACGATGGTTATCTGCGCACCGGCGACATCGGCTATGTGGACGAGCGGGGCTATACGCGGATCGTGGACCGCAAGAAGGACATGATCTTGGTGTCCGGCTTCAATGTCTATCCCAACGAGATCGAGGATGTGGCGGCGCTGCATCCCGGCGTGTTGGAAGCCGCGGCGGTCGGCGTGCCGGATGAAAAGACCGGTGAGGCGGTCAAGCTCGTGGTGGTCAAGAAAGACCCCGCGCTGACCGCCGAGGCGCTGATCGCGCATTGCCGCCAGCATTTGACCTCTTACAAGGTTCCGCGCCGCGTCGAGTTTCGCACCGAGCTGCCCAAGACCAACGTCGGCAAGATTCTGCGGCGGTTGCTGCGGGAAGATCAGTCCTAACCCTTTTTCCCCATGAGAGAAGGGTTAGGACGCGCCATCAAGCCGCCGCGGCCACCGGCTGGACGTCGATCTGGCGTTCCAGCCAGTTCAATAGATGATCCGCGACTTCGCCCCAGTTCAGTTCCAGCATCATGGCGTGCGCCATGTCCGGGAAGATATGGGCATCGGTTCCATAGAAACGGGCGGTTTCCCGCACCAGGGCCGGCGAGACGAACACGTCGTTTTGCGCCCCCAGCACCTGTACCGGGATCCGTACTTGCCGCGGGTCCAGCCTCAACGGGTTCAAGCCCATCATGTCCAGCGAGACGACCTGCGATTCCGCTTGCGTGTAACGGTAGTATTCGCGCAGTTTCGCCAGCGGTATATCCTTGGAAAACAACGCGCGTCGCATCAGTTCGGGAGTGCCATAGCTCGGACCCAGCACCGAAAACAGCGAAATCTGCTGGAATAGGAATGGATGGCGCATCGCCATGTGAAAAGTGGCCGGCAACAAGCCTTGAGGCGGCACCGAGGCCATTAGGACCAGGCCCGCGACCGGGGGTTGGCTTTCCAGATATTTCTGGATCACCATGCCCCCCATCGAGTGACCGATCAGCACCGGCGAGGTCGGCAGGGTTGCCGCGGCCTTGGCCAGATCGGCGACGTAATCGGCCAGCCGCCAGGTATGGAGATGCTCGCGCCCTTCGCTGAGACCGTGGCCGCGCAAGCTGAAGGCGTGCGCTTCGTAACCGTGCCGGGCGAAGTAGGGGAGGAAGTTCTCATCCCAGATACGGGCTTCCGAGAACGAGCCATGCACGAACAGCAGGGGCGTTGGTTTGGGCGTGACCTCTGGATAGCGACTGATCAGGTCCAACTTCATGGTGATGATTCCTGTGGAGTGGGTAGGGGCAGGTAACATCGCTAACCGGGATTGCGGTCGAGTCGCCAGACGTGGGTTAGGACCACATCGGGTAACGATTGTGCAGATAGCGTTGTTCGGCCATCAGCACGGTGAAAGGAATTTCTTCGTTGGGAAGAAAGAGCGCCACTTCCGGTTGATGGACGCGCGCCGTCTCCGGTTGATGGACGCGCGCCACCCTGGCGTCGATGTCGATCTGGACTCCATGCCGCAAACGAAGAGTCCCTTTGACGGGAGTTCCGGGTGTGGGAACCGTGGGTCCCGGAACCAGGTAGCGCAGACCGCGCGCCGAGATATCGATCACCGCGTGGCTTTTCCCTTCCCAAAAAAACGTCGGCCGCTCCCGGAGGGGATAGCGGACGCGATGATACTGGCGTTGTTCACCATCCATCGTTCGAGACCCGAGGTTTGGGGTTGAGTATTGCCATGAGTGAGGAGCGAGCCAGGCCGACCGCGCGCTCGATCATTCCGGCCATCGCCGATAATGAGCGAGCAGGTAGCGCTCTTCGCCGCGCAGGACTGTGAAGGGAATTTCCTCATCCGGCAGATGGAGGGCGATTTCACCGTCCTGGATCCGGACCACCAGACCGCGGATCAGCGCGTGCGGATGGCGGCGGAACTGTAGCAGACCTTCTATCCAGTCGCCGGGCGCGGGCGCGGGCGCGGGCGCGGGAAGACGGGGCAGAATGTAACGCAATCCTCGCGCCGAGCAGTCCACCACCTGGCAATCATCCTGGCCGATCACCAGATGAGGGCGTTCGACGTGTGGAAACCGAAGACGGTAGTATTCGCGCTTTTCCTGGGCGGTGGCGGACTCAGGCATGGAAACCGGCTCCTGTCGAAAAAAGTTAACCTTTCGGAAGCGAGTTTATCATTGAGTTTAGCGCGGAAACCGCCTTGATTTCACAGTCCAGGCGGCCCTGCCCCAGGAGAACTTCCACGGTCTCGCCGACGCTAGCGTCGCTGGCGCGGCGCAGGATGGCTCCATCGGGTCGCCGCCGGGCGATCGCGTAACCGCGCTGGAGCGTGGCGAGCGGACTCAGGGCGTGCAGGGTTTCGCGCAGATTGTTCAACTGTTGCGAAGGCGCGAGCAGCCGGCGCCCCATCGCTTCCCGCAACCGCTGGTCCAACTCGCCGAGCCGCTGGCGAGCCACGCGCAACCGGATGATCGGCGTTCGGGCATCCAACGGCTTCGCGAATCCCATCAGGCGCAACCGTGCCTGGTCCAGGCGGTTGCGCAGCGCCCGCCGCAACCGCTGGTCCAGGTCGTCGAGCCGTTGGGCGCGGTCCCGCAAACGATGGCGCGGTTGCGCGCGGTCGAGCCGTCGCGTCGAGGCATCCAATCGTTGGCGCTGGTCGGTCAGCCGCCGGCGCCATGCCCCGGCCAGACGCTCGTCCAACAGCCGGACCCGGCGCAGCCACTCCAGCCGATCAGGGCTGGCCAGCTCCGCCGCCGCCGTGGGCGTGGCGGCGCGCAGGTCGGCGGCGAAATCGGCGATGGTGACGTCGGTTTCGTGGCCGATTCCAGCGACCAGAGGGATCGAACAGTCGAAGATCGCCCTTGCGACTTTTTCCTCGTTAAAGGCCCACAGATCCTCCAACGAACCACCACCCCGCACCAGCAGCAGCACGTCGCAGTCCTGGCGGCGCGCCGCCAAACGGATCGTCTCGGCGATGCGGTCCGCCGCGCCTTCGCCCTGTACCGGCGTCGGATAGACCAGGACCGGCAGGTGGGGACAGCGCCGGCGCAGCACGCTCAGCACGTCGCGGAGGGCGGCCCCGGTCGGGGAGGTGATCACGCCGATCCGTTCGGGGAAGCGGGGCAGGGTCTGCTTGCGCTCCGGCGCGAACCACCCTTCCCGTTCCAGCCGCAGCCGCAAGGCGTCGTAGGCTTGCCGCAGCGCCCCGGCGCCGGCTTCTTCCAGATAGTCCACGATGAGCTGAAAATCGCCGCGCGCTTCGTACAGGCTGATCCGGCCGCGCGCTAGCACCTGCTGGCCGTTGCGCGGGCCGTCGCGAAACAGCAGGGCGCGGTTTTGGAACAACGCGCAGCGAATCTGCGCCCGGGCGTCCTTGAGTGAGAAGTAGAGATGCCCGGAAGAGGGACGGGACAGGTTGGAGACTTCGCCTTCCACCCACAACAGCGGAAATTCGCCTTCCAGCAGGGCGCGCGCCGCCTGGTTCAAACCGGAAACGGTGTAGATGTGTCGGTCAGATGGAAAAAGGGCATTCATGGGCGATGATCGAGGCTTCAGGTTTTTTATTAAAGGCGCACACTATTTTGCATCTCCGATGTCATAATTCCCCACTTATTTCTGTTCGAGTTTTAAGGCCCCGCCATGCGTATCGTGCAAGAAGCTCTGACCTTCGACGATGTCCTGCTCCTTCCCGCCTATTCCGCGGTGTTGCCCAAGGACGTGAGCCTTAGGACCCAACTGACCCGCGCTATTTCCCTCAACATCCCGCTGCTGTCGGCGGCGATGGACACCGTCACCGAATCTCGACTGGCCATCGCCTTGGCCCAGGAAGGCGGCATCGGCATTATCCACAAGAACATGCCAGTTGAGAAACAGGCGCAGGAAGTCTGGCGGGTCAAGAAATACGAAAGCGGGGTGATCCAGGATCCCATCGTCATCCACCCTGACGCCACTATCCGCGAGGTGGTGGAGCTGACCCGCGCCCACCACTTTTCCGGATTGCCGGTGGTGGAGGGCGAGGAGCTGGTCGGCATCGTCACCAACCGCGACCTGCGTTTCGAGTCTAACATGGGCGCGCCGGTCAGCACGGTGATGACCCCAAAGGAGCGGCTGGTTACGGTGCACGAGGGAGCCAGCCGCGAGGAAATCGTGACGCTGCTGCACAAACACCGCATTGAAAAATTGTTGGTGATCAATGATCGCTTCCAATTGCGCGGGATGATCACGGTCAAGGACATTCAGAAGTCCAGCGATTTCCCCCATGCCTGCAAGGACGAATGGGGGCGGCTGCGGGCCGGCGCGGCGGTCGGCACCGGCGGCGATACCGAGGAACGGGTGGCGGCGCTGGCGGGCGCCGACGTGGACGTGATCGTGGTGGATACCGCCCACGGCCATTCCCGCAACGTGCTCGACCGGGTACGGTGGATCAAGGAGCGCTATCCGAAAATCCAGGTGATCGGCGGCAACATCGCCACCGCCGCCGCCGCTCGCGATTTGGTCGATGCCGGCGCGGACGCGGTGAAGGTGGGCATCGGCCCGGGATCGATCTGCACCACCCGCATCATCGCCGGGGTCGGCGTGCCGCAGATCAGCGCGGTGGCCAACGTCGCCGAGGCGCTGCGCGATTGCGATGTGCCGGTCATCGCCGACGGCGGCGTGCGCTATTCCGGCGATCTGGCCAAGGCCATCGCCGCCGGGGCGCATACGGTGATGATCGGCGGTCTGTTCGCCGGGACCGAGGAGGCGCCCGGGGAGATCGAGTTGTATCAGGGCCGTTCCTATAAATCCTATCGCGGCATGGGCTCCATCGGCGCGATGACCCAGCAGCACGGCTCCAGCGACCGCTATTTTCAGGAAGGCAGCGCGTTCGAGAAGCTGGTGCCGGAAGGCATTGAAGGGCGGGTGCCCTACAAGGGCAGCGTGTTGGCGATCATCAACCAGTTGATGGGGGGGTTGCGCTCCAGTATGGGTTACGTCGGCTGCCAGGATCTCGCCGAGATGCGCGCCAAGCCCGTATTCACCCGGGTGACCGGAGCCGGGATGCGGGAAAGCCACGTCCATGACGTAGCCATCACTAAAGAAGCCCCGAATTACCGGACCGATTGAGTTCCCGCCCTTCACCCCACCCTGACCCTCTTCCGTCAAGGGAAGAGGGGAGTGCCCTCATGACCGCCCGCGACATTCATCTCGACCGCATTCTGATTCTGGATTTCGGCTCTCAATACACGCAATTGATCGCCCGTCGGGTGCGCGAGATCGGGGTCTATTGCGAAATTCATCCTTACGACGCCGATCCAGCCGCATTACATGCATTCCGCCCGCGCGGGATCATCCTGTCCGGCAGCCCGGAATCCACGACCGTAACCGACGGTCCTCGCGCGCCCCAGGTCGCATACGATCTCGCGGTCCCGTTGCTCGGCATTTGCTATGGCATGCAAACCATGGCCGTGCAACTGGGGGGACGGGTGGAGCCTTCCGATCATCGTGAGTTCGGCTACGCCCAGGTCCGCGCCCACGCCCATTCCACCCTGTTGCGCGATATCGAGGACCACACCAACGCCGAAGGTCACGGTCTGCTCGATGTCTGGATGAGCCACGGCGACCGGGTGACGGCGCTGCCCCCGGGGTTTACCCGCATCGCCAGCACCGCCACCTGCCCGATCGCCGGCATCGCCGACGAGGACCGGCGCTGGTACGGGTTGCAATTTCATCCCGAAGTGACCCACACCCGTCAGGGCGAGCGTATTTTGCGGCGGTTCGTGCTGGACCTCTGCGGCTGCGAGCCGCTGTGGACCACCGGCAACATCGTCCAGGACAGCATCGCCGCCATCCGCTCCCAGGTCGGCGACGATCAGGTGCTGCTGGGCTTGTCCGGCGGCGTGGATTCCTCGGTGGTGGCGGCGTTGCTGCACCGGGCCATCGGCGCGCAGTTGACCTGCGTGTTCGTGGATACCGGCCTGCTGCGGCTGCATGAAGGCGATCAGGTGATGACCACCTTCGGCCGGCATCTGGGGGTTCGGGTGGTTCGGGTGGACGCCGAGCAGCGGTTTCTGGCGGCGCTGGCCGGCGTCGCCGATCCCGAACAAAAACGCAAGATCATCGGTGGGCTGTTCGTGGACATTTTCGAGGAACAGGCGCAGCAGCTCAGCCAGATCAAATGGTTGGCCCAAGGCACCATCTACCCGGATGTGATCGAATCGGCGGGCGCCAAGACCGGCAAGGCGCACGTGATCAAGTCCCACCACAACGTCGGCGGCCTGCCGGCGACGATGCGGATGAAGCTGGTCGAGCCGCTGCGGGAACTGTTCAAGGACGAGGTGCGCCGGTTGGGCGTGGAACTGGGCCTGCCCTCGGAAATGGTCTACCGTCATCCGTTCCCCGGTCCGGGGTTGGGGGTGCGTATCCTCGGCGAAGTCCACAAGGAGTATGCCGATCTGCTGCGCCGGGCCGATCATATCTTTATCGAGGAGCTGCGCCGGCACGATCTCTACGATAAAACCAGCCAAGCCTTCGCGGTCTTCCTGCCGGTCAAGTCGGTGGGGGTGATGGGCGACGGGCGTCGTTACGATTTCGTCGTGGCCCTGCGCGCGGTGGAGACGGTGGACTTCATGACCGCGCGCTGGGCGCATCTTCCGTATGAGTTTCTGGATCTGGTGTCGCGGCGCATCATCAACGAGATCTCCGGCATTTCCCGGGTGGTCTACGACGTGTCCGGCAAGCCGCCGGCGACCATCGAGTGGGAGTGATGGGTTGTCTGGCATCGGCTGGCGCAGATTGGCGCCAAAACACACCGAAGTGCAGAAGCCGGCACCGTCCGAGCTGGAGCGGCGCGAGGCCCGGATGCGGGCGCAGATGGAAGCCAAGAAGGTGAGACGCCAGGACAGGAAGGGGCGTGGAGTTTGACGCTGGCGTGGATGACTGCATTTTACTATGATTGCAGTCATGGAAAGCAGATGAGAGGTTTTGAATTATGGCCATCCTGACTGTCAGGAACGTGCCTGATGACGTGCATCGCGCTTTGCGCGTGCGGGCGGCCCAGCACGGCCGCAGCACGGAAGCGGAGGTGCGCGAGATTCTGGCGGCCGCGGTCAAGCCGGAGCAGCGCGTGCGCATGGGTGAGGCCCTGGCCGCCATCGGCCGCAAGATCGGCCTGACCGATGAGGATTTCGCCGTCTTCGAGAGCGTGCGCGACAAGACGCCGGCCAAACCCTTGAGCTTCGACTGAATGATCGTCCTGGATACCAACGTCGTTTCCGAGGCGATGAAACCGGAGCCGGACGCGGCCGTGAGGGCTTGGCTGAACGACCAGGCGGCGGAAACCTTGTACCTGTCCAGCGTCACGCTGGCCGAGTTGCTGTTCGGCATCCGGGCGCTGCCGGCGGGCAAGCGCAAGAACCTGCTCGACCGCGCCCTGACCGAGCTGCTGGAGCTGTTCGAGGATCGGGTCTTGCCGTTCGACACCGATGCGGCGCGTCACTATGCCGACCTGGCCGTGGCAGCCAGGAGCGGCGGGCGCGGCTTCCCGACGCCAGACGGCTACATCGCGGCCGTTGCCGCATCGCGGGGCTTCATCGTGGCATCACGCGACACATCGCCCTATGCAGCGGCCGGTGTGACGGTCATCAACCCTTGGAAGGACGTATAGGGCCAGGGACACACCCTAAGCGCAGAGACAGCACCATCGAAGTTCGGGCCGCAGTGCCGGGCAGTACCGATATGCTGCTGGCGTCGCCCGGAAAACGCAGGACAAGATCATGGAATCGACCCTACCCGAAGGCCAATGCAAGACCACAAAGAATGGTTGCTTGGACCAAGATGATCGAGGCCAACAGCCGCAAGACTTCAGCCACCACGGTAAAGCGAGGGTCGCAACCATGACCACAGCGATTGATCTAGCCCCTGACATCGAGCACCGACTCGACGTGCTTGCGGCACGTACCGGTCGCAGTAAGGCGCTGTGCCTGCAAGACATTATCCAGCAGGGCATCGCGGACATGGAAGACTACTACCTCGCCGCTGATGTACGCGAGCGTGTCCGCAAGGTAGAAGAACCGGTTTTTTCCGCTGCCGAGGCGAGAAGCCACCTTGGCCTGGACGATTGAGTACGCCGACACGGCCATCAAACAACTCCGCAAGCTGGGGAAGCCGGCGGCGCGGCGCATCTTGGATTACATGGACGAGCGCATCGCCAGGCTGGAAAACCCGCGCAGCATCGGCAAGGCGTTGACCGGTCCGCTGGGTGACTTATGGCGCTACCGGGTGGGTGATTACCGGGTAATTTGCGACATTCAGGATGACACTTTTCGCGTTCTTGTTGTGCAAGTCGGCAATCGGCGCGACGTTTATCGATGAGATCATGCCATGGCTCAATCCGTCCCTTCTGTTTCCGTCACCTACGCCCGCAACGGCGCATCGACCAAGCCCAATGCGCTGGGGATGCGGCCCATGCAGGAGCGGGCCTACGAGAAACGGGGCGAGCACAAATCGAGATCAAGGGCCTCGCCGAGCCCAAGAGCAAGGAGGCGGCGCGAATCTGTCAGGAAGACCTGAACGAGGTCATCGCGGCCTTCGTGCAGGACAAGCCCACCATCGAGCGCGGCCTGTTCGATGAGGAGCTGGTGCCCGAGGAGCTGACGCAGGTTCGCATGGGCAAGATCATCAAGGACAAGTATCCCGAGCTTGACGCCGAAGATCAGGAAGCCGTGCGCCAGCACGCCGTCGCCGCCCTCAACCTCACGCAACAGGCCAAGCGGCTGGTCACCGAAGGCGAGGGCGAGAGTGAGGGCGACGGGTCGCCCAACAC